>DATMVH010000315.1:0-6758 GCA_035563395.1 Solirubrobacteraceae bacterium | reverse complement strand
CGCCGCCCGCGTCCGCGAGGGCGGACGCCAGCGTCGTCACGACCCGGCGGCGAGCGCCGCCTCGAACGCGGCGCGCGTCCCCTCGCCGCGCACGGCGAAGACGATGCGCTCGAGGCCCGACCCGGAGGCCAGGTGGCGGCGCACCTCGGCGACCTCGATTCGCGCGGCCTCCTCGACCGGAAACCCGCCCACGCCGGTGCCGAAGGCGACGAGGGCCAGGCTGCGGGCGCCGAGCGCGTCCGCCCGCGCCAGCGTGGCGGCCGTCGCGCGCCGGATGACGTCGGCCGAGGTCGGGCCGCCCAGCTCCATCGTCGCCGCGTGGACGACCCAGCGGGCGGGCATGTCGCCCGCCGTGGTCTCGACCGCCTCGCCGAGGCCGATCGGCGCCGCCGCGCGGGACTCCTCGTCGATCGCGGGCCCGCCGGCGCGGCTGATCGCGGCCGCGACCCCGCCGCCGTGGCGCAGCTCCGTATTGGCGGCGTTGGCGATCGCGTCGACCTCGAGCGCGGTGATGTCCGTGTCGAGCACCTCCACGTCGGCCATGCGGTCTACGGTACCGGCATGACCGTCCGCAAGCGGGTGCGTGCCCACGGGCGCGTGCAGGGCGTCTTCTTCCGCGACTCCGTCCGCCGCGCGGCGGAGGAGGCAGGCGTGGCGGGCTGGGCCGAGAACCGCACGGACGACACCGTCGAGGCGGTGTTCGAGGGCGAGGCCGACGCGGTGCAGCGGCTCGTCGAGCTCTGCCGCGGCGGCCCGGGCGCCTCGGAGGTGGAGCGCCTGGACGTCACGGAGGAGGAGCCCGAAGGGCTGCGCGGCTTCGGCGTGCGCTGAGCGGTTTCCGTCAGGTGCAGGCCCTAGTGTGCGACCTCCTCGTCATGGAAGCCGCCACCCCACTCCGCCAGCCCCGGGTCACCGTCCTCGCCAACGCCATCGTCGCGGAGGCGCTGACGGTGCGCGACCGCTGCGCCGTCGACCTCGTGCGGGAGCGCGAGGAGGCCGGCGCGGACGCCGCCGAGGTCCTGGTCGACGCGATCGAGATCGGGGCCCGGGTGCTCTCGCGCGAGCAGGCCGAGGTGAACGCCGACTTCGTTCGCACGGAGTTCGAGAAGGTCTCGCGCGAGGTCGAGGGCGCGTTCACCGATAAGGCGCGGACGGTGGCGGAGTTCCTGGGCAAGCGCGTCGACGACGTCTTCGCGCCCGAGCACGGGCAGCTCGCCCGGGAGCTGGAGCGCCTGTTCGGCGCGGAGTCCTCCGTGGCCGTCCAGCACCAGCTCCGGACGGTCATGGCGGAGGCGTCCGCGCGGATGCGGGAGGACCTGCTCAAGCAGTTCTCCGCGGCCGACGCGCACAACCCGCTGGCCGACTTCAAGGCGGGCACGGTGTCGGCGATCCGGCGCGCCGCGGAGCAGCAGGACCTCAACCTGCGCGCGCTCAACGACCAGATCGCGACGCTGAAGGCCGAGGTCGTGAAGCTGCAGGCGGAGCGCGAGAAGGCGGAGGAAGTGGCCGCCGAGCACGCCCGCTCGACGGCGAAGGGCCGCCCGTACGAGGAGGCCGTCGCCGACGTGCTCGACGAGATCGCGACGGCGCGCGGAGACGCGTGCGACGCGGTCGGGGACACGCCGGGGGCGGGCGGCAAGCGCGGCGACGTGGTCGTGGGCGTCGAGGGCTGCGCGGGCCCGCCGCGCGCGCGGATCGTCTTCGAGGCCAAGAACTCGCAGGTCTCGAAGAACCGGGCGCTCGCCGAGCTCGACGAGGCGATGGCGCAGCGCGACGCCGACTACGCGGTCTGGGTCGCCGCCCGCGAGGACCTCCTGCCGGGGCGCGTGCAGCAGCTGCGCGAGGTCAACGGAGACAAGCTGTTCGTCGCCTACGACCCGCAGGAGGGCTCGCGGCTGGCGCTCGAGGTGGCGTACGCGCTGGCGCGCGCCCGCGTGCTGATGGCGAAGGCGCACGGCGACGGGTTCGACGCGGGGGCGATGCGGACGGAGGTGGAGCGCGCGCTCGCCGCGATGGAGGACGTGCGGCGCGTCAAGTCGCAGCTGACCACGGCGGCCGGCGGGATCGAGCAGGCGCGCGCGATCCTCGACGGGATGGCGGAGCGCGTCCGCGGCCACCTCGGGCAGCTCGACGCGCTCGTGGCGGCCGCTCCCGGCGGGGAGGCGGCACCGCAGCAGCGGCTCGTGTGAGCGGCGCGCGCCGGCGGTGCGGGCGCCGCGGCGAGACGGCGGGCCGGCGTCCGGCGATCCGGGTCAGGCGCGCGCGGCGCGCCAGGCGTCGCGCAGCTTGATCGCCATCCCCGTCCGCAGCACCGCGCCGCTGTAGATGCGCGCCGCGAGCGGCACGAGCGCCGCGGCCGCCGCGAGCGTCACGCCGAACGCGGCCACCACCTCGGCGGCGCTCGCCTCCCCGAGCGCGATCCGCGGCGGCATGGTCATCGGGGCGGCGAACGGGATGAAGGACACGACCGTGGCCAGCGTGCCGTCCGGGTTCTCCAGCACCGCGAAGGACACGAAGAACGAGATGAGCAGCATCAGCGTCAGGGGCGTGAGCACGGATTGGAGCTCCTCCTGGCGCGGCACGAGCGCGCCGGCGCACGCGAAGGCGGCGGCGTAGAACGCGTAGCCGACCAGGAACCAGGCGAGCGCGAGCGCCGCCGCGACGATCACGTCGCCGTCGATGTCGAGCGCGCCGGCGGCGGAGGCCATGCCCAAGCCGAGGATCGCCAGCACCACGAGCTGCCCCAGCCCCAGGACCCCGAGACCGATGATCTTCCCTGCGAGCAGCTGGTGCGGGCGGATCGTCGAGAGCAGGATCTCCACGACTCGCGAGCTCTTCTCCTCCACCACGCCCATCGCGACGAAGTAGCCGAAGCCGATGAGCTGCCCGTACAGCATCAGCACGGCGAAGAAGGCGAAGCCGCCGCGCTCCTCGGCGGCCTGGTCGACGGGCTCCACCGTCGAGACGGCGAGCGGCGGCGGGTCGAGCGCCTGCCGCGCCTGCGCGGGGTTGAGGCCTGCGGTGCGCAGCGCCTCGCCGGCGCGGACCTGCCCGTTGGCGGCCTGGAGCGCATTCACGAGCGCGTCGTCGGGCTTCTCCTGGGCGCGGATTCCGTTCGCGGCGAGCACGACGTCGACGTCGCCGGCGGCCAGCGCGGCCTCCGCGCGTGCGGGCGAGATGCGCTCGACCCGGATCTGCGCGTCGAAGGCCTCGTCGGTGCGGGCGGCCTCCGTCGCGACGACGCGCGCGGTCGGGTCCGAGACGCCGACCGTGTAGTCCTGGGGCCCGCCGAAGCCCAGCGCGCCGGGCAGCACCGCGACGAGCGCGATGATGACGAGCGAGACGACGAACGAGACCTGGAACGACTTCTCACGGAGGCGCTCGGTGATCTCCCGCCGGGCGACGAGCGCGACCGCCTCCCGTCCGCGCATGCCGGGCGCGCGACCGCCGGCTCCTTCGGGGGTCACGGGGGTCATGCCGCGACCGCCGCGCGGAACAGCTCGCTGAGCGTCGGGCGCTCCAGCGCGAAGTACGTGACCGTGCCGGCGGACCGGGCGGCGTCGAGCAGCCGGTCCGGGTTCGCGCCGTCGCCGAGGCGGACGAGCAGGCCGCGGCCGCCGGCCTCGACGACCTCCGCTCCCGATACGCGGGACACCCAGACGCCGTCGCCGTCGCCCGCCACGGCGACGCGCACGTGGTCGGCGCGGCAGCCGCGCTCGCGCAGGTCCTCGACCGGACCCGTGGCCACGACGCGGCCGCGGTTGACGATCGCGACCGCCTCGCACAGGCGCTCCACGAGCTCGAGCTGGTGGGAGGAGAAGAGCACGGGGACGCCGGCCCGGGCGCGTTCCTCGAGCACGCCGCTGAGGACGTCGACGCCGACGGGGTCGAGCCCGGAGAACGGCTCGTCGAGGACGAGGACCTCGGGATCGTGCACGAGCGCGACGCCGAGCTGGACGCGCTGCTGGTTGCCGAGCGAGAGCGTCTCGACGCGGTCGCCCGCGCGCGCCTCCAGGCCGAGGCGCTCGATCAGGCGGTCGGCCGCGGCGTCCGCGGCCGAGCCGCCCACGCCGTGGAGGCGCGCGAAGTACGCGAGCTGGTCGCGCACGCGCATCTTCGGGTAGAGCCCGCGCTCCTCCGGCATGTAGCCGAACCGGGCGCGCGTCGCGGCGTCGATCGGCCGCCCGCGCCAGCGCACCGTGCCGGCGTCCGGCTCGAGGACGCCGAGCAGGATGCGCATGGTGGTCGTCTTCCCGGCGCCGTTCGGGCCGACGAAGCCGAACATCTGACCGGGAGCGACGGAGAAGGAGACGCCGTCGAGCGCGATCACGTCGCCGAAGCGGCGGGTGAGGTCCGCGAGTTCCAGCACCCCTCCAGTGGTAGCGGGCGGGCCGCGCGGCCGAAGTCGTGCTGACCACACCCACGCCCCGGCGTCCTGCCGCGGACGGTCCCCGACAGGGCACGCCGGGAGTCGCCCCCTCGCGCGCCGGAACGCGGAATGCGGGCCAGCGCATCGTCCATCCGTCCAGCCCCCGTCGACTTCGTAGAATCCGGAGCGTTGTATTTCATGCCGGCCGTCCGGGGGGGCGGCCGGCACCTCTTCGAAGGGCGGCGCGTCCGGGCGGGCCGGCGCAAGACCGGGCCGGCCGGCGGAGACCCGGCGGACCGGTCCGTTCCGGCCGCGGCTCAGCCGACCTCGGCCGGCTCGTCCTTGCCCTGCAGCCGCTCGCGGCCGCGCTGGACGGCGGCGATGAACTTCGAGAGGTTGACCTCGAGCGTGTTGAGGATCTCGTCGGCGTAGTCCTCGGCGCCGAGCCGGATCTCGCGCTCGCGCGCGCGGGCGTCCTCGATGATGTCCTCGGCGGCGCGCTCCGCCTGCTTCGTGACCTCCTGGTCGGACACGAGCTGGGCCTGCCGGTCGCGCGCCTCCTTCACGATGCGCTCGGCCTCGCGCTTGGCCTCCGCCAGCATCTCCTGGCGCTCCTTGACGATCCAGCGCGCCTGCTTGATCTCCTCGGGGATCGTCGCGCGCATCTGGTCGAGGATGTCGTAGATCTCCTCCTTGTCCACGCGCACCTGGTCCGTCAGCGGGACCTGCTTCGCGTTGTGGACGAGGTCGTCCAGCTTGTCGATCAGTACGAGGACGTCCATGTAGCTCCTGGCGCTGGTTTCGTCAGCGCGCCAGCGCTTCCTTCAAGCGCCGCGCCACCGGCTCGGGGACGAGGTTGGAGATATCTCCTCCGAAGGTCGCGATCTCTTTCACCCCGCTCGAGGAGAGGAAACTGTACTGCGGCGAGGCCATCAGGTAGACGGACTCGATGTCCTTCGCGAGGTGCCGGTTGAGCTGGTTCATCTCCAGCTCGTACTCGAAGTCGGAGATCGCCCGCAAACCCTTCACGATCGCCTTGGCCCCCAGGCGCCGGGCGTAGTCGACGATCAGCACGTCGAACGTGTCGACCCGGACGTTCCCCAGATGCGCCGTCGCCGCCTCGATGAACGCGATCCGCTCCTTCGCGCTGAACAGCGCCTTGCTCTTGCGCACGGAGGAGTTCACGACCGCGACCACGAGCTCGTCGAACATCACCGAGGCGCGGCTGATGACGTCGATGTGGCCGTTCGTGATCGGGTCGTAGGAGCCGGGGCAGACGGCGATGCGCGGGTCAGGCGCCATGGATGCGGATGCGGGTGTCGCCGTAGCGTCGGTCGTCGATGATCGGGATTTCCAGCTCGAGCGGCGCGCGACGGTCCGATTCCGCCACGACGAGCGCACCGGCCGCGAGCACCGGTGCCAGCGCTTCCCCGAGCGCCGGCCCGAGCGTGGCCGCCCGCCGGTAGGGCGGATCGAGCAGCACGAGATCGTATTGGCGAGCGCGGCGCGATGCGCCGCGGAGCCAGCGCAGCGCGTCCGCGCGCACCACCTCGGCCTCCTCGCCGAGCGAAGCGAGATTCGCTGTGATCACCCGGATCGCGGCGGGCGCGACGTCGACGAAGGTCGCCGCGGCGGCGCCGCGCGACAGCGCCTCGATCCCCAGCGCGCCGGATCCGGCGAACAGGTCGAGCACCCGCGCGCCCTCCACGCGTGCGCCGAGCACGGAGAAGAGCGCCTCGCGGACCCGGTCGGACGTCGGGCGCGTCGCGTCGCCGGGCGGGGCCTGCAGGCGGCGGCCGCCGTGACGGCCCGCGATCACGCGCATCCGGGGATGATGGCCGCCGCCGGGCTGCGATAGCGTCGCCCGCGCATGCCCGACGACGTCGAGATCCGGCCGTTCCACATCGACGACACGGACGCGCTGTGGCGGATCATGCGCGAGCCGGGCGTGCTCGAGACGACGATGACGCTGCCGAGCCAGCGGATCGAGCAGCGGCGCCAGTCCTACGAGGAGCTCGGCGACGACGACCACGTGTTCGTCGCCGTGCGCCACGGCGAGGTGGCGGGAAGCGCGAGCCTGCACGTCGGACGCGGGCGGCGCCGGCACGCCGCGACGCTCGGGATCGCCGTCGGCGTGACGCACCAGCGCGCCGGGGTCGGCGACGCGCTGATGCGCGCGCTGCTGGACGTCGCCGACCGGTGGCTCGGCCTGCGGCGCATCGAGCTCGGCGTGCTCGTCGGCAACCACGCGGCGCGCCGGCTGTACGAGAAGCACGGCTTCACGGCAGAGGGCGTGCTGCGGCAGTCGGTCGCCGGCGACGGGGAGCTCCGCGACGAGCTGTGGATGGCGCGGCTGCGGCCGGCCATGCCGGCCGAGGAGCGCGACGCC
>DATMVH010000314.1:0-5510 GCA_035563395.1 Solirubrobacteraceae bacterium | reverse complement strand
CCGTGCGCGGTCGGGATGCCGCCGCACGTCCCGGCCGCCGGCCGGCTGTGGGACGAGGCGGACGTGGTGATCGCCTTCGGCTCCGACCTCGACGGCGTCAACACGCAGAACTGGCTGCAGCCGCAGCCGCCGCACGTCGTGGCCGTGAACGTGGACGCGCAGGACGCCGCCAAGAACTACCGGGTGGACGCGGTGGTGCCGGGGCTCGACGCCGCGCGCCTGCGCGACCGCGGCGGCCTCGGCGACGTCGCCGCCCGCCTCCGCGAGGTGCGCGCGGAGGCCTGCCGCGGGCTCGACCCCACCGCGCTGCGCTTCCTCGACGCGGTCTCCTACGCGCTCCCGGACGACGCGCTCGTGGTGTGCGACATGTGCGTCCCGGGCTACTGGATCGCGGCCTTCCACGGCTTCGCGCGTCCGCGCCTGCTGCAGTTCCCGATGGGCTGGGGCACGCTCGGCTTCGCGTTCCCGGCCTCGCTCGGCGCGGCGCTCGCCGGGACGGGACCGGCCGTCGCGGTGTGCGGCGACGGCGGCTTCCTGTTCGCGCCCGGTGAGCTCGCCACCGTGGCCCAGGAGGAGATCCCGCTCACGGTGGTCATCGTCGACGACGGCGGCTACGGGATGCTGCGCTACGACCAGCGACTCGCCGGCGCAGAGCCGTACGGCGTCGACCTCCACACGCCGGACTTCGCCGCGCTCGCCCGCAGCTTCGGCCTGCGCGCGGAGACGATCGAGGGGCTCGGCGACGACTTCGGCGAGGCGCTCTCGCGCCACGTCGCGGATCCCGCGCCGAGCGTGCTCGTCGCCCGCGCGGCGGGCATGGTGCCGCCGCCCACCACGTCGCCGAACTGGTACCGCCGGCGCGGCGCGGCGTGACCGGTCCGCGGTCCGGTCCAGGAGCGCCAAGGCACCGGTTGTGGCACGGCGCGGCGGGGCGGAGTTGAATCGGCGCGATCGGCCTCGCGCCGGGCGGGGCCTCTGCCGGGAGGAGACACATGAGACGTTCCTCCCTCGCCGCGGGCGTCGCCGCGGCAGCCCTCGTCGTCGCCGTCGTCGCCGCGGCGACCACGGGCGCCCAGGGCACGACGCCGCCCAGCGGCACGCTCGAACTCGTCCTTCCCGACCAGGGTCGCGCTTCCGCTTCGTCGACAACCCGCCGCTGCGGCGCGAGTCGCCGGGCGACATCGCGGTCGTCACCGGTCGCCCGACGGATGCCGCCGGCGCGCGGGCCGGGCGGCCGCAGGCTTACTTCCTGGCCACCGTCGGGGTGACTTCGAGCGCGCGTTCCGCGGGCAGGTGTCCGGCACCCTCATGCTCGCCGGCGGCCACATCGTCCTCGAGGGCGTGACCGACGACGCACGAGAACCGGAGCTGCTGGTCATCGCCGGCGGCACCGGTCAGTACGCCGGCGCGCGCGGGACCGCGGCGGTCACCGAGACGCGAAGCGCGACCCGGTTCGTGCTCACGTTCATGCCGTGACGGGCGCCTCGGGGGCGGGCGGTCCCGCGATCGCCCGGACCGGGCGCGCTAGAACGCCCGCTCCTCGAGGCGGAAGTCGGCCTGCCCGCCGATCTCCATGACGTCCATCTGCGCCTTCTGCAGCCGGCCCGCGTAGTCCCAGTTCACCGACTGCCAGCGCGTGAACTGGTCGAGCACCCAGATGCCCGACTGGCGCGACCCGTTGCCGGACTTGCCGTTGCCGCCGAACGGCAGGTGCGCCTCGGCGCCCGACGTGGAGTTGTTGATCGACACCATCCCGGCGGAGATGCGCTCCCGGAAGCGGAAGGCGTGCGTGGGCGAGGTGGTGTAGATCGCCGACGACAGGCCGTAGCCGTGGCCGTTCGCCAGCTCCATCGCCTCGTCGAAGGTCTCGAAGCGGGCGACGCCGACGAGCGGGCCGAAGGTCTCCGTGGCGTAGAGGTCGTCCTCCGCCGACACGCCGGTGACGAGCGTCGGGTGGTAGTACAGGCCCGCCTCGGGGTCGCCGACGAAGCCCTCGCGCGGCGCGGACGCGGTGATGCGCCCGAGCGCCGTCGAGCCGTGCGGCGTGTGGTGGTCGCGGACGAGCCCGAGCCAGTCCTCGAAGCGATCGGCGAAGCGCTCGTCGAGCATCGGGCCGTAGAGGACGTCCTGCGCCGGGTCGCCGATCGGCGCCGCGCGCAGGCGCTCGTCCAGCCGGCGGACGAACTCGTCGTGGACGCCGGCCTGGACGATCGCCGTGCCCAGCGACGTGCAGCGCTGCCCCGCGGTGCCGAAGCCGGCGAACAGCGCGCCCTCGACGGCGAGGTCGAGGTCCGCGTCGTCCATCACGACCATCGGGTTCTTGCCGCCCAGCTCGAGGCACGGCGACTGAAGGTGGCGCCCGCACAGCGCGCCGATCTCCGCCCCGACCGCCGAGGACCCCGTGAAGCCCACCTTGTCGACCAACCGGTGCTCGAGCGCGCGCTCCAGCCCCGCGAAGGTCTCGTCGCCCGCGGCGTGGACGAGGTTGAGCACGGACGCGGGGACGCCGCCGGCGTGGAACAGCCGCGCCAGCGCGGTCGCGATCGCCGCCGCGTACTCCGCCGGCTTCCACACCACGGCGTTGCCGCACAGCACGGCTGGGACGAGGTACCAGGACGGCACCGCGACGGGGAAGTTGCCGGCGGTGACGACGGCGGCGACGCCGACCGGCATGCGGAAGGTGAACAGCTGCTTGTCCGGCATCTCGGACGGCACGGTCTGGCCGTACAGCCGGCGACCCTCGCCGAGGAAGAAGTCGCACGTGTCGACGATCTCCTGCACCTCGCCGAGCGCCTCGGCGTACGGCTTGCCGATCTCGCGGCAGACGAGCCGGGCGAGCGCCTCCTTGTTGGCCTCGACGAGCCGCCCGACCTGGGCGATCACGCGGCCGCGGGCTGGCGCGGGCACGGCGGCCCACTCGGGCTGGGCGGTGCGCGCGGCGCGGCAGGCCTCCTCGAACCCCGCGGCGTCCGTCAGCAGCACCTCGGCGACGACGTCGGAGAGGTCGGCGGGGTTCCGCGACTCGAGCCGGCCGCCGGGCGCGTCCGTGCGGATCCGGCCCGCGATGATGGACGAAGCGGTGCGGGTACGGGCCACGGTCTCGGACATGCGCCCAGGCTACTGACCGCCCGAGGCGGTAGCGTGCGCTCGCCACGTGCGGCTCTGGTTCGACATGACGGCGCCGGCACATCCCCTGGTGTTCAGGCCGGTCATCGAGCGCCTGCGCGCCGCGGGCCACGACGTCGAGGTGACCGCGCGCGACTACGCGCAGACGCTCGAGCTGCTGGAGCGCCTCGGCATCCCTCACGTCGCCATCGGGCGGCACGGGGGCAAGGCGCGGGCCGGGAAGCTCGCCGCCCTGGCCACGCGCAGCCGGCGCATGATCGGCTTCGGGCGCCGCGGCTTCGACCTCGCGGTCGCGCACGGCTCGAACGATCTGGCGCTCGCCGCCGCGGCGCTGCGGATCCCGGCGGTCAACGCGTTCGACTACGAGTGGGCGACGCAGCAGCACAGCGTCGGCTGCCGGCTCGCGCGGCGCGTCCTGACGCCCGAGGCGATCCCGCCGGAGCGGCTGCGCCGCTACGGCGTCGATGACGCCAAGCTCGTGCAGTACCCGGGCCTGAAGGAGGAGTACTACCTCGCCGACTTCGAGCCCGATCCGGCCGCCGCGCGCGAGCTCGGCGTGGACCCGGAGCGCGTCGTCGTCGTGGTCCGCCCGCCGCCCGACGTCTCGCTCTACCACCGCAAGGCGAACCGGCTGTTCCCGCAGGTGCTCGACGTGCTCGGGCATCGCGACGACGTCCACGCCGTCGTTATCCCGCGGACGGCGACGCAGCGCTCGATGCTCACCGCGCTCGGCTTCCCGTCGCTCATCGTGCCCGCCCGCGCCGTCGACGCGCAGAGCCTCATCGCCGGCGCCGACCTCGTGGTGAGCGCCGGCGGGACGATGAACCGCGAGGCCGTCGCGCTCGGGACGCCCGTTTACACCACCTACGGCGGCCACCTCGGCGGCGTCGACGAGTGGCTCATGCGAGAGGGCCGCCTGCGCCCGCTGATCGACCCGCGCGCGCTCGAGGTGCGCAAGCGTCCGCCGGGCGAGCGGGCCGTGACGCGGCGCGACCCCGGGCTGCTCGCCGGCCTCGTCCTCGGAGCGGTCGCGTGATCACCGCGCCGCGGACCGCGCCCGTTCCGGCGACGGTCGAGGGCTACGCCCGCGTGGCGCACGAGTTCGAGCCGCGCGCCGTCGACACCGTGCTGCGGGCGCTCGACGTCGCGCTCGCCTCCGGCGCCTTGGCCGCCACCGCGCCGGTGATGGCCGGCTGCGCGCTCGTCGTGCGGCTCAGCGGGCGCCCGGTGCTGTACCGCGGCGCGCGCGTCGGCCGCTTCGGCCGCCCGTTCACGATGTACAAGTTCCGCACGCTCGTCCCGGGCGCCGAGCAGCGGCTCGGCCGGCACCTGGGCGAGGAGCTGACCCGGCTCACCGAGGCGGAGCTCACCCGCGCCGGGCGCGCGCTGCGGCGCTCGAAGCTCGACGAGCTGCCGCAGCTGTGGAACGTGCTGCGCGGCGACATGAGCCTCGTCGGGCCGCGGCCGATCCGGCCGGCGTTCTTCGCGGAGCTCGCCGAGGAGATCCCCGCCTACTGGCAGCGGCTCGTCGTCCGCCCGGGCCTGACGGGCTTCGCGCAGCTGCGGCTCACGCGCGAGATGACGTGGGCGGAGAAGCTCGCGCACGACTTCGAGTACATCGCCGACCGCTCCGTCGGGCTGTACCTCGCGGTGCTCGCCGAGACCGCGTGGACGCTCGCGACGCGCCCGCCGCGCGGCCCCGTCGGGCAGATCTGACGTGTGCGGCATCGCCGGGATCGCGTCGCACGACCGCGGCGGCGTCGACGAGGCGGCGCTGCGGGCGATGAGCGCGGCGCTCGTCCACCGCGGGCCGGACGACGACGGCCTCGCGGTGATGGACGGCTGCGCGCTGGCCGCCCGCCGGCTGAGCATCATCGACCTCGCGGGCGGCCACCAGCCGCTCGCGGGCTGCGGCGGCTGCGTGACGGTGGTCCAGAACGGCGAGATCTACAACCACGCGGAGCTGCGCGCGGCGCTCGAGCGCCGCGGCCACGCCTTCGCCACCCGCTGCGACACCGAGGTGCTCGCGCACGCCTACGAGGAGTGGGGCGACGGCTTCGTGACCCGCCTGCGCGGGATGTTCGCGCTCGCGCTGTGGGACCGCGACGCGCGCCGGCTGCTGCTCGCCCGCGACCGCTTCGGCATCAAGCCCCTGTTCTACGCGGCGCGCGGCGCGGCGCTGAGCTTCGCGTCGGAGCTCGGCGCGCTGGCCCGCGCGCCCGGGTTCTCGCGCGAGCTCGACCCGGACGCGGTCGAGGCCTTCCTGGCCTTCAACTCGATCCCCGCCCCGCTGAGCGCGTACCGCGCCGCGCGCAAGCTGCCGCCCGGCCACATCCTGGCGTGGCGGGCGGGCGCCGCGCGCATCGCCCGCTACGCCCGCCCCG
>DATMVH010000313.1:0-2712 GCA_035563395.1 Solirubrobacteraceae bacterium | reverse complement strand
GGTGGAGCGTGTCGGCCAGCGCCTCCGTCCCGAAGTCGAGCACGTGGTTGTTGGCCAGCGTGACGCAGTCGACGCCGAGCTCCGCGAGCCGCTCCGCGGCCACCGGCGGCGCGCGGAAGAAGAACGGCTTGCCGGGGACGTCGACCGGCGCGCCGCGCTCCGAGACGCAGCATTCGAGGTTGAGCACGAAGAGATCGGCGGCGCGCGCGATCTCGGCGAGCGCCGGATGGAGCAGCGGCGCGCGCGGGTCGGCGGACAGCCGCTCGCCGACGCCGCGGCCGAGCATCGTGTCCCCGGCCAGGGCGAGCGTCAGCGTCATGGCTCACCGGCCTCGCCGGCGCCGGTAGGGTCCGCGTGCCCGCTGGAAAGCGACGACCAGGAGGTCTGGCGTGATCTGCGTGACGTTCGGGCCGGTCCCGATCAGCAGGGAGCAGTACTACGCCGTCGGGGAGACCCTAACCGAGGCGCCCGAAGGGCGCGACTACCACGTCTGCTCGGGCGAGGACGGCGCGCTGGTCATCACGGAGGTCTGGGACTCGCGCGAGCACCTCGACCGCCACAGCGAGGCGCTGGCCCCCGTCCTCGCCGGGCTCTTCGGCGGCGCGCCGTACCAGGTCGAGTGGGTCGCACGCCGCGTCGTCGGCGTCCACCGGCCCGGCGAGGCGCCGGTCAGGGTCGACGGGTAGCGCTACTCGAACAGCTGCCCGCCCTGCTCGACGATCGTGATGACGGACAGCACGCCGAAGAACCCCGCCGCGAACACGAGGGCGGCGACCCGGTAGGAGCGCACGCGGATCGGCTCGGGCAGCGAGCGGCGGTTCATGATCAGCAGCAGGATCGAGTAGACGAACATCATCACGCCGCCGACGCAGGCCGAGATGACGAGCAGCAGCAGCGGCTGGTCGAGGCCCGCCAGCAGGATCGCGCAGCCGATCAGCACGAGGCCCCAGACCAGGGCGAAGTAGAGGCGGCTCTCGGAGATCGCCGAGCGGCGGAGGTAGTTGACCTTCAGGATGTCCGCCGCCACGCGGCTCGTGTAGTCGACGATGCCCATCGAGGCGGCAAGCAGCGAGAAGGCGCCGATGCCCCAGAACAGCGGGCCCATCCACGGGCCGACCAGGTCGTTGAGGCGGTTGCCCTCCACTTCGAGGAAGTTGATGTCGTCGGGGAGGTCGGGCTGCCCGAACACCGTCGAGTACGCGAGCATCGACGTGAAGGAGATCGTCACGACGGTGATGAGCACGAACGTCGAGAGCTGCTCGATGTTGGCGAACCGCCACCACGCGTTCCAGCGGCGCAGGTTGTCCTCCGTCGGATCGAACTGGAAGCCCGTGCCCGACGCCGGCTCCTCGTGGCCCGTGATCGGGCTCACGAGCCGCGGGACGTAGCGGCCCATGCCGTAGCGCTTGTCGCGGATCCAGTTGCTCTGGCACAGGTTCTGCCCGCCGCCGGCCCCCGCGAAGGCGATCGCGCCGAGCAGCACCGCGAACTCCAGGTCGCCGGGGAACTGCCCGAACTCCGTCACCGTGTTCGAGAGCTCCCCGACCGCGTCGCCGCTGATCGCGGCGAACGCGCAGACGAGGAAGAAGATGCCGATCACCGCGACCTTGAGGAAGATCACGCGCTCGAGGGCGTCGTAGACCACCGGCGCGAGGGTCAGCGCGAGGCCCACCAGGAGCAGGATCCCGATGGCGATCGGCACGGGATCTCCGCCGCCGAAGAGGAAGGTCGTCAGCGTCGCGGAGCTCGTCGCCCAGCCCGGCCAGAGGTTGGCGAAGTAGATGAGGATCGCGAAGAACAGCCCCCAGTGGCGCCAGTAGCGGCTGAAGCCGGTGAGCGCCGTCTCCCCGGTGGCCAGCGTGTAGCGCTCGATCTCCATGTTGAGGAACCACTGGACGATCACGCCGACGAGCGCGCCCCAGAGGAACACGAGCCCGACCTGGGATGAGATGTAGGGCCAGAGGATGAACTCGCCCGAAGCCAGGCCCACGCCGGCGCCGACGATGCCCGGGCCGACGATGCGCCAGATCGACGCCGGCGGCTCCGGCATCTCGCGGACCTCCACCGCGGGAAGGTGCTTGGTCGGCAACGTGGGCTCGAAGCCGGCTGCCTCCTCCGCGGGGACCTTCATGCTCATGCGCCGTCTCCCTCCTTCGCCGTACCCGCCTGCCCCGCGCGGGCCCGGGCGAAACGCCGGTGGTCCGCGTCGCGCGCGTTCGTCCGTCCGTGCTCGGCTGCGGCGGCGAGGAGCTCGCCGGCCCCGACCGGATCGGCAACCGTGGTCGTCGTGCTCGAGCGGTTCATCGCCGGGGCCTTCGTGGCCGGCGCGCTCGAGCGCTGAGGAGGCGGCCACCGCGGTCTGCGCACGGACCGCGCGGGCGCGGTTGTTGCGCCGCGTCCCGGCGCTCCATAGGTTTGCACGGCCGGGTCACCCGCGACATCAGGGGAGTGCCGCATGACCGTTCCTTCGCGCCTCGTGCCGCGGTGTGGCGTCGCCGTGTCGACGCTCTGCGCCGTCCTCGCGCTCGCGGCCGCGCCGGCGGGCGCCGCGGACGGTGCCTACGTCGTCCAGCTCACCGACGCGCCGGTCGCGAGCTACAAGGGCGGCAAGGCCGGCCTTCCGGCGACGAGCCCGGCGAGCACCGGCCGGGCGCTGCGGCCGCGCTCCGTGGCGTCGCAGGCGTACAAGGCGTACCTCGCGCGCCGCCAGCG
>DATMVH010000312.1:0-2031 GCA_035563395.1 Solirubrobacteraceae bacterium | reverse complement strand
CCGCGGCGGAGGCCTGGAGGCAGATGCTGGACTGGTTCACGTCCTGAGCGCCCGCCCGCGGGGGTAGCCTTGGCGCCCCCGCCCGGGTGGCGAAACTGGTCATACGCGGTTGCCTTAAAAGCGACTGCCCTTCGGGGCGTGTGGGTTCGAGTCCCACCCCGGGCATGCCGTGACCGACCTGCACGTCCGCTTGCAGCCGCGCGCCCGCCGCGACGAGATCGTGGGCGAGCGGGCGGGTGCCGTCGTGATCCGCGTCACCGCGCCGCCCGTGGACGGCAAGGCCAACGCGGCGCTCTGCGCCCTGGTCGCCGACCTGGCGGGCGTCGCGCCGTCGCGCGTGTCCGTGGTGCGGGGCGCGACCGCCCGCGACAAGGTCGTGCGCGTCGAGGGCATCGAGGCGGCGGCGCTGCGTGCGCGGCTCGGCCTTCCCGGCGCGCCATCATGAAGGCGTGCAGCTCACCACCCCCCGGCTGCTGCTCCGGCCCTTCACGCCCGCCGACCGCGCCGCCATCCACGCCGTCTACACGGATCCGGTGGTCATGCGCCACGTCGGGCACGGCCCGCATCGCAGCGCCGCGGACACCGACATGGCGCTGCAGACCTTCGCCCGCATGATCGAGACGCACGGCATCTCCTTCCTCGCGGTCGTCGAGCGGTCGACCGGGCGGCTGATCGGCGACGCCGGCCTGTACCCCGTGGACGGCGTCGCCAGCGACGTCGAGCTCGGGTACACGCTCGCGCGCGACGCGTGGGGTGTCGGCTACGCGACCGAGGCGGCCACGGCGCTCGTCGAGCACGCGCGCTCCGTGCTCGGCGTGTCACGCGTGGTCGCGACCGTCGACCCGGCGAACGACGCCTCCCGGCGCGTGCTCGAGAAGGTGGGGATGACGGCGCGCGGCGAGCGGATCGCCTACGGGCGACCGCACGCCGTCTACGCCCTAGATCTCAGGCCGCCTGCGGAGTCCGCCGGCCCGCCGCGCTGGTGAAGCTGCCCAGAAGCGCTTCCGCGAGCATCCGGTCGCCCCGGACGTCGAGCTCGGCGAGCGAGCCGTCCGGCCCGAGCGCGCGGATCCACTCGACATGCGTGCCGGACACGAAGGCGTCGGCTTCGCCGTCGGGGCTCTCCGTGATCTCGACGTGCCCGTCCTGCGACTCGAGCCGGAACAGCCGGTCCGGCTCGTCGGTGCCGCGGCCGTCGACGAGCAGGTCGACGGTTCCCTCGACATCGGACGGCGGACTGACCAGACCGGGGGCGAGGCGGAAGATCGCGCCGAGGTTGACGTTCTCGCCCGGGCGCGGCCCGGACCACGTCCAGTCGTAGCCCCAGCGCGCGAGGGCGCCGAGTACGGGCATGAGGTCGCGCGAGCGCTCCGTCAGCTCATAGTCGACTCGCGGCGGCACCTCGCGGAAGCGCTGCCGCGTGAGAAGGCCGTCGGCGACCATCCGGTTGAGGCGCGAGCGCAGCTGCTCCGTGGAGATCCCGGGCAGCACGCGTTGCAGCTCCACGAAGCGGCGTGGACCCGCCGCGAGGTCGCGAATTATGAGAAGCGTCCACTTGTCTCCGACCAGGTCCAGCGCACGGGCATCCGGCGACCACTGGTCATAGGGGTGGCGCTTCGGCGGGGGGGCGGGGGGGATGATGGAGGTACCTCCACTCGGGGGGAGGGGCACTGGCGGTTGGGACAATAGTCGTCCAGACGGCGTAACGGTAGGTCAGCGCCCGTGCAGGGGCGATGGGGTTCTGACCCCAACGCGCAAGATTCGTCTCGTCGGGCCGTTTGCGGTCCCAGAGGGCCCCCTGCGACGGGGCCTGGAGGCCGGGACCCGGGGAGGCGCATGGGCGACGTGATCAGGCTCTCGGAGCGCACGGAGGCGCGCCGCGACCGCGGCGGCGCGCAGCGCCGGCGCGCCGAGCTCTTCTTCGACCTCGGCTGCCCGTTCACCTACCTCGTCGCCGAGCGGGTCGAGCGCACCTTCGCCGACCTGACGTGGACGCCGGCCTCGGGAGCGGCGATGCGGCGCGGCGCCGTC
>DATMVH010000311.1:0-3383 GCA_035563395.1 Solirubrobacteraceae bacterium | reverse complement strand
CGCCGGACGGGCGCGCGATCGTCGACGTCGCGGATCGCGCGGCGTGGCGAGCGTGGCTCCGCGAGCACCACGCCGGCCCGGACGGCGCCTGGGTCCTCATGCGCACGCGGGCGAGCGGCGACGACGGCCGGCTGCGCTACGCCGAGGCCGTCGAGGAGGCGCTGTGCTTCGGCTGGATCGACAGCCGCGCGAACCAGGTCGACGACGTCTCGTACCTCCAGTGGTTCGCGCCGCGGCGACGCGGGAGCAACTGGTCGCGCCTCAACAAGCAGCGGGTGGAGCGACTCGCCGCCGCCGGCCTGATGGCGCCGGCCGGCGTGGCCGCCGTGGATGCGGCCCGCGCCGACGGGACGTGGACGGCGCTGGACGCGGTCGAGGACCTGGCCGAGCCCGGCGACCTCCGCGCGGCGCTCGACGCGTCGTCCGCGGCGCGGACGGCATGGGACGGCTTCCCGCGGTCGGCGCGGCGCGCCATCCTCGAGTGGATCGAGGCGGCGAAGCGGCCGGAGACCCGCGCTCGCCGTGTGGCCGAGACCGCGGCGCTCGCCGCCGAGGGCGTCCGCGCGAATCAGTGGCCGCGCCGCGCCCGCCATTCGCGCGCCAGCAAGCCGTAGACGCGCAGCGTCGCCCACTCGCCCTTGAACCAGTCGGCCTCGACGAACCGCGCCTCGAGGCGGAAGCCGAGCCGGTCGAAGACGCGGTGGACCGGCGCGTTCCGGTCGTCGGCGGTGGCGAACACGCGGTGCATGCCGTGCTGCTCGAACAGCGCACGGACGATCGCTCCGACCGCCTCCGTGGCGAAGCCCCGGCCCTGCGCCGCCGGCGCGAGCGTCACCCCGACCTCCGCGGTCGCCGGCTGGTCCCCCTCGACGTGGATGCCGCAGTCGCCGGCGAGTCGCCCGTCGCGGCGCTCGACGACCGCAAGCTGCAGCCACCGGCCCGGCGCCGGCAGGCCGACGCCGTGGTCCCCCGCCACGTGCCGCACGGCCTCGGCCCGCGTGAAGCCGCTGTCCCACGACTGGTAGCGCGCCACGTCCGAGTCCGCGCGGTAGGCGGCGAAGGCGTCGACATCACCGGCCGAGAGCGGGCGCAGCAGCAGTCGCTCGGTCTCGATGCGCACGGCGGCGCCGTTCAGACCCCGGGAAGGGGGATGGCGGCGCTCACGCGCGTACCGTCGCCCGGCGGGCTCTCGAGCGTCAGGCGGCCGCCGAGCACCGCGACGCGGTCGGCGAGCCCGCGCAGCCCCGTGCCGCGCGCCGGATCCGCGCCGCCGGCGCCGTCGTCGGCGACGCACAGCTCGACCGTGCCCGCGTGCCGCGCCACGGAGACGACGACGCTCTCCGCGCCGGCGTGCCGCCCGGCGTTGGCGAGGCACTCCGCGACGATGAAGTACACCGCGGCCGCGACCGGCTCCGGCAGCGGCGCCGCGTCGACGTGGAGCTCCACGCGGCAGCCGGCGCCCTCCGCAAGCGAGCCGAGCGCCGCCGGCAGCCCGCGCTCCGCGAGGGCGACGGGGTACAGCCCGCGGGCGAGCTCACGCAGCTCCGCGTGGGCCTGCGACAGTTCGTCCGCTGCGCGCTCGAGCAGCGCGTCGGCCTGCGCGTCGTCCACGCGCCGGCGGGCGACCCGGAGGAAGTTCGAGACGGCGATGAGGCGCTGCTGCGCGCCGTCGTGCAGGTCGCGCCCGAGGCGCCGGCGCTCCGCGTCGGCCACCTCTACGACCCGCGCGCGCGACGCGGCGAGCTCGGCCGCCTGCGCGCGGCGCTCGAGCTCCGCGCCGGCCCGGGCGGCGAAGATGCGCAGCGTCGCGACGTCCTCCTCGCCCACCTCCATGCGCGCCGAGTCGAGCACCGCGAGGTGGCCCAGGTGCCGGCCGTCCGCGCCGCGCAGGCACACCGCCAGGTAGGAGTCGAGGCCCATCTCCGCTGCCGCGCGGTCCGCGGGGAAGCGCTCGGTGAGCGCCTCGGGGACCGCTACGACGGGATGCTCCGGCAGCAGCGCGCACGGCTGCCCGGTCGTGTCGTAGGAGAACGGGGGCTCGAACCGGCCGTCGTGCCAGCAGGCGAGCACGTCCACGCGGCGCCCGTCGCCGGCGGCCGCCTCCCCGACGAAGGCCAGCCGCGCGCCGAGCGCCTGGGCGACGTTGCGGACGAGCGAGCGCAGGAACTCGTCGCCGACGCTCGCCGCGGTGCCCTCGGCGATCGCGCCGAGGAGCGCGCGGCCGCGCAGCCGGCGGTGCGTGACGGCGACGTGCGTCACCGCTCCTTCCCCGCAGGGTCGGCTTCCGCCGGGGCGGCGCGGCGCAGCTCACCCGGCTTGGCGAGCCGCACCTCGCGGCGGAGGTTGGCCTCCCGGTGGCGCCGCTCGTCCTCGGACGTCTGCGGCACGAGCGGCGGCAGGGGCATCGGCTTCTCGTCGGAGCCGAGCGAGACCATCGTGAGGTACGCCGTGCACGTGTGGGAGATCCGGCCGCCGTACACGTCCTCGGCCTCGACGCGCACGCCGACCTCCATCGACGTGCGCCAGGCGGCGTTGACCGTCCCGCGCAGCGTCACGACGTCGCCGACGTGGATGGGCGAGCGGAAGCGCATCTCGTCCACCGCCGCGGTCACCACGCGCCCGCCCGCGAGCCGCGTGGCGGCGATGGCCGCGACGTCGTCGCACAGCTTCATGATCCAGCCGCCGTGGACGTTGCCGGCGATGTTGGCGTCCTGGACGCCCATCCGGTGGGTCAGGACCGACGCGGTGTCGGCCGGGCGCACCGGCTCACGGTCCGTCTGCTGCTCCGACGCCATCGCCGGGGATACTCCCACGCGGCGGGGTGCTCAAGCCGCGAGCGCCATCTCGACGAGATGCGGGCCCGGCTCGCGGAGTGCGCGGGCGAGTGCGTCCGCGAGATCCTCCGCGGTCGCGGCGCGCGCGCCGGGGACGCCCATCCCCTGCGCGAGCGCCACCCAGTCGAGCGGCGGCTCGCCGAGCCCGGTCAGCCCCCGCGCCTCCGCGCCGGGGTCCTCGACGCCGGCGCGCCGCAGCTCCTCCAGGAGGATCCGGTAGCTCCCGTTCGCGCACACGAGCGTGGTGACGTCGAGGCCCTCGCGCGCGTGCGTCCACAGCGCCTGCACGGTGTACATGCCGCTGCCGTCGGCCTGCACCGCGAGCACCGGCCGGTCAGGGCAGGCGAGCGCGGCGCCCGCGGCGCACGGCAGCCCCTGGCCGATCGCGCCGCCGGTCACGCCGAGGTAGGTATGACGCGGCGCCGAGGCGGCGGCGGCCACGTAGTCGGCGCTGAAGGTCAGCCCCTCGTCCACGACGATCGCGCCCTCGGGCTGGCCGGCGGCGATCACGGCGGCGGCCGTCGCGGGCGTCAGCGGCCCGCCCGGTAC
>DATMVH010000310.1:0-6615 GCA_035563395.1 Solirubrobacteraceae bacterium | reverse complement strand
GCGTCGCCGCCGCGCGAGACGGTTTGAATCTCCAAGGTCAGCGCCGGTTGACCCCACAGCAGCCGCTGCCACCACCGCACGGCGAGCTGCTCGTGCCACGCGCGATACAGCGCCTCGAGCGCCTCCGGCGTCCCCTCGTCGGCGCGATAGGGAAGCAGCCAATACCGGCGGATCACCCGCCGGCGACGCGCGTGGAGCCGCAGAATGCCGAGTGCCAGACCGCAGGCCAGCGCGAGGGCGAGCGCTCGAGCGACCGCCTCGGCGATCTCGATGAGGGTGCGCGTAGCGCCCTGCAGGAATCGAGCGGGCGTGAAGCGTCTCGCTTCCTCGGACGCCTGCCCGTCGCGAGGCGGGGTTTCCCTCCTATCCGTGCGGGCAGCCGAGACGGCATCGCTCATCAGCTCGAGCGGCCCACCGGACAACGTCCACACCACAAGCGGGATCAGGCACAGGGCCGCGGCGGCGGCGAGCAGCCGAGAGGCAAGAAGCGAAAGCACAGCTGAGGAAAACTCGGGGACGTGAGCGGCCCGGCGCCGCGCGCCGGGTCGGCCCGCGAACAGATGAACCGACCCTCCCTCGCCCCCTTCGCTCGGCGCAGGCACCGGCACCGCCGGCGCGCGGAAGGGCCGTAGGCGCCGGCCGAGGCCAGCGGCGACCGCCGTGCGGGCTTACGCTGGTCGCGCGTCAGTCGAGGATCGCGATGGCCTCGACGAGCGACCGTCCTCGCTGACAGCTCGCGATCCGCGGCAACGCGAACGCGGGCGCCGTCTGGCACGTCCACCCGCGCAGCGTGCGTCGACACGACGAACCCCCACACGGCCCGTCCGAGGCGAAGTACCGCCTCAGCGCCCGGCGCGCCGTCGCGCACGTCACGCCACCGCGCTCGATATCCACGCCGTAGGGCCCGATGTCGTTGTAGGCCATGCCACAGGCTCGGTTTGCGATCGCAGCACTGGGCAGCGCCACGACGACGAAACCGATCACAACGAGTGCCATGGGTACGAGCCGCGTGAGCGGCCGTCGGAGAGAGCCGTGGATAGCACGCATGGGTTGCAGCAGGGTCATGCGCATCCGACAGGCGGCCCTGTGGGTTTCTGCCCCGCAAACCGGCCGTGCGGCTCAACCGGAGCCCGTCCGTGTTGGGAGGTTTTCAGCCGGCAGCTACGCATCGCGAGCGTACACGCGAAGCCGGTGGCGTCCCTCAACGCGTCGCGCAGGCCGCGATCATCGGCGCGGGGTCCCAAGGCCATGAGGTGCAGGTGCTTGGGGCAGCCTTATGGGCTACCGCGGCAGCGTCACCGAGCCATTGCGCGACGCCGCACGCGAAGCGCTCGTCGCGCAGTGCCGCTACCACGCGCGAAAGGGGCGGCGACGCCGAGCACGCCGGGGCCGCCCCTGCCAGGCGAAAGGAGGAGCGCGGACGACAGCGCCCCGCGTCGCTCCCACCAGGCGATTGCGAAAGCGGAGGCGATGAGAGGGAAACGCGCTTCGGCTGGTAGCCCGCGGCGGCGAGGCGCTCCAAGTCGCCGACCGGGGAGGCGCTGGCGGACGTGGGCGATCACGATCCCCGGCGGTCTTGACACCGGCGCCGAATTGCAGCCGCAAGCGGACGTGCCATAGGGTCGGTGGATTCGACAGATCGAATGGAGGCGGGGGATGGCGGAAGACCAGAGGAACGCCCGGATATTCGGAGTGCTCTTCATCATCACGTTCCTCACGTCGATCCCGGCGGTGCTCCTTTTCCAGCCCGTTCTCGACGACCCGGCCGGCTACATCGCTGGTGGCGGGAACGACACCCAGATTCACCTGGGCGCGTTCCTGGAGTTTCTTCTGATCCTCGCGAACGTTGGAACGGCCGTCGTCCTCTACCCGATCGCGAGGCGGCAGAACGAGTCGCTCGCCATCGGCTTCGTCGCCGCTCGCATCATCGAGTCCGTCTTCATTGCGGGTGGGATCATCTTCGTGCTCGGGGTCGTGAGCCTGCGCCAGGACTCACCGGACGCGGCCGATCTCGCCGTCTCGCTCGCTCAGCTCAAGGACTGGACGTTCCTCTTTGGTCCCGGCCTCGTCGTCCCCTTCGGGAACGGGTTGATCCTCGGCTACCTGATGTACCGCTCCGGTCTCGTCCCGCGGCGCATGACCTGGCTCGGTCTGATCGGAGGGCCGCTCCTTCTGATCGGACAGATAGGCGTGCTGTTCGACTTGTGGGAACCAACCAGCGCGGCGGGCCTCTTGGTCGCCCCCGAGTTCGTGTGGGAGCTGTCGCTTGGCATCTACGCGGCCGTCTGGGGATTCCGGCGGGATGCTCCGATTCTTCGGCGCGCACACGGGAGCGTTTCGCCGGCCTGAGCCCGCGTCGCCCCCGCTGGCTCGTTCGGCTCGTTCGGCGGCCGTCTACGAGTCCGGTTTCTGCCACGACCAAATCGCCGGCAGTGGTCGCCACCGCGCGGCATGTGGCGATGCTCGTGGCGATCGACCAGATCGCAGCGCCAGGACACACGCGGACGAGGAAATCCGTAGCGAAGAGCTGTCCTCGGTTGGCGCCGTTTGATGAGCGTGAAGGAACGTGATGAAAGCGGGCGAGACGTCCGCTGCGCAGTGTTGCCACGTGACGGCGGCCATGGAAATCTCCCCATAGGCGGCCACCGAAAGTCCCCGCTGGTGGCCATCGGATCTCCCCATGGGTGGCCATCGGATCTCCCCACTGGTTCGTCCTGAGCTGGCTGCAGCGTCCAGCGTCTTGTCGATCGAGCGGCCTGGAGGCTGGGCTTGAAGACCCCGGAGGAAGTGATGGAGATCCTGGAAGCGTTCGATGCGACCGGTTCGCTGCGCGCGGCGGCGGAGCTGGTCGGGTGTGATCACAAGACGGTCGGGCATTGGGTGCGCGCCCGCGACGAAGCCGGCGGTGGGCTGCCGGCCCCGGCGAGGCCGCGGCCGCAGGTGGACCCGTTCGCGGAGAAGATCGACGAGTGGGTGGACCGGTCGCGCGGCAAGGTCCGTGCCGACGTCGCTCACGAGAAGCTGCTCGGCTTCGGCTATCAGGGCTCCGAGCGCACCACCAGACGAGCGGTCGCCGAGGCCAAGCGCCGCTGGCGCGCCGAGCACGGGCGGCGCACCCGGCCCTGGATCCCGGAGCCCGGGCTGTGGATGCAATGGGATTACGGCGACGGGCCCGAGATCGCCGGCCGCGGGACGGTGTTGTTCTGCGCCTGGCTGGCTTGGAGCCGGTTCCGGGTGGTGATCCCGCTGTGGGACCGGACGATGCCGTCGGTGGTGATGGCGCTCGACCGGGCGCTACGCGCGTTCGGCGGCGCGCCGACTTATGCGCTGACCGACAACGAGAAGACGGTCTCGACCGATCACATCGCCGGGATCGCGGTCCGCAACGCGCAGATCGTCAGCGTCGGACGCCACTACGGGATCTCGATCGCGACGTGCGTCCCGGCGGACCCGGAGAGCAAGGGTGGCTCGGAGGCGACGGTCCGGATCGCGAAGGCCGATCTGGTGCCGACCGAGCACAACCTGCGGGCGAGCTATGAGGACTTCGCGGCGCTCGAGCAGGCCTGCATCGAGTTCTGTGACCGGGTCAACGCGCGCGAGCACCGAATGACCCGGCGGCCGCCGGCGGTGATGCTGGCCGAGGAGCACGACAGGTTGCACAAGCTGCCGGCGCTGCCGCACACGATCTGCTTCGGACAGACGCGGCGGGTGTCCTGGCAGTCGACGATCAGCGTCGGCGGCGCGATCTACTCGGTCCCGTCCACGCTGGTCGACGAGCGCGTCTGGGCGCGCGCCGACGGCAGCGAGCTCGTCGTCGTTCACGCCGACGGCGCCGACGGGCCGCGCGAAGTCGCCCGGCATGCCCTGACGACGCCGGGCCGGCCGAGCATCCGCGATGAGCACTACCCGCCCAGACCGGCCGGGGCGCTGGAGCGCAGGCCGCGCGCCGGCACCGCTGACGAGCGCGCGTTCCTTGAGATCGGGCCGGGCGCCGAGCGGTGGCTGAAGGCCGCCGCCGCGGCCGGGACGACGAAACTGCGCCGGAAGGTCGCCGAAGCGATCGCGCTGGCCAAGTTGCACGGCCCGGAGGCCGTCGACGAGGTGCTCGCCGTCGCGGCGGACGCCGGCCGGTTCGGGGACGGCGACCTGGCCGCGATCCTCGCGCACCGTCAGGGCGCGACGGTGATCGCGTTTCCCGCGCGCGCGAGCGAGACGCAATCGCTGCAGCGCTCCACTCGCAGCTGGAAGGGCTTCGGCGCATGACGATCAAGACCCCGCAGGCGCCGCCGCTTCCTGCCGAGCTCGAAACGCTGCTGCGGCGGCTGCGAATGCCCTATGTCCGCCGCGCCGCGCCGGAGGTGATCGCCACCGCCGCCAGTCAGCGCTGGGAGCCGGCCGAGGTCCTGCGGGTCCTGCTCGCCGAGGAGGCCGCGGGCCGCGACCAGGCGACGATCCGGATGCGCCGGCGCCAGTCCGGGCTGCCGGCCGGCAAGACCTTCGAGGCCTGGAACCAGGACGCCTCGCCGATCCCGAAGCCGACGCAGCAGGCGCTGCGGACGCTGGAGTGGATCGACCGCGCGGAGAACCTCTGCATCTGCGGACCCAGCGGCACGGGGAAGAGCCATCTCGCCGAGGCGCTCGGGCACCTGGCGATCGACCGCGGCAAGACGGTCGCCTGGCACACGCTGGAGTCCCTCGCGGCGTTGCTGCGGCGCCATCGCGCCGACGACACCGTCAACCGCGCGATCGGGCGGCTCATCCGGGCCGACCTGATCGTCATCGACGACATCGGGATGCTCGCCGTCGCCCCCGACGCCGCCGAGGCGCTGTTCCGCGTCGTTGACGCCGCCTACGAAAAACGCTCGATCGCCTTGACGAGCAACATCCACCCGGCCGGCTTTGACGAGCTGATGCCCAAGACCCTCGCGGCCGCGACCGTCGACCGGCTGCTGCACCACGCCCACGTCCTGCTCACAGATGGCACCGACAGCTACCGACTCGCCCAAGCCACCGCCGGACAGGGGGTGATGCCCCTCACCTAAGACTCGCGCAGCGCGCTCTCGCCGCTCCGCCTCGCCCTACGGGCTCGGCTCCGCGACGACAGCGCGCTGGGGAGATCCGATGGCCACCAGCGGGGAGAAAACATGGCCGCCAGCGGGGAGATCCGATGGCCGCCACTGGGGAGAAACCGATGGCCGTTGACACCACGTCGGCCGCACGAGTTTTCGATCGGACCGCGCACGACGATCTTCGCTGTCGCAATGAGGCACGACCGGCAGACGCATTTCCGGCTGCCGGTCGACCTCCTTCGCGCAGCGACGCTCAGCGGAGGCCGGCGCTCGCGGGCAGCATCGGCGCCGGCCGGGCGAAGACCGTGTTGATGATCTCGCTGTTGTCGATCTTGCAGGTAAATCGATCTGATCCCGAGGTTCGCGTGCCCCAGTTGCGCTGGACGACCGTGAGCGGGACGCCCTCGCGCGCCATCTCGACTGCGTGGGCGTGGCGAAGCTGATGCTGCGCGAGGCGGCGGCGCACGCCGGCCGCGGCGGCGAGGTCTCGCAGCGTGGTCCGTGCCGACGACGGTGACCACGGCCGGCCGGCGGTCGGTCCCCGCATGACGCAGACCAAGGCGCCGACCGACAGCGCGGGGCGGTAGTCCAGCCATGGTGTGAGCTGCTGCCATCCCCAGCGGTCCATGCCGACCTCGCGACGCTTGCCGCCCTTGCCTCGCCGCACGAGCACGGCGCCGGTAACGCGGTCGAGATCGCTTTCGGCGAGCGCGAGTGCCTCGCTGATCCGCAGCCCGGCGCGCCACAGAATCACGATCAGCGCTCGAGCGCGAAGCCTCTCCGGCGACTCACCAGCGCATCGCATGACGGCGACGATCTCCTCGACCGTCGGCGGATCAGCCGGATAGCGGCGGCCCTTGTTGCGCAGCGCGCGGCCGCAGTGGTGGCCGGGCAACGTGGCCGGCGACCGACGACGGCCGGCGGCATCGAGCAGCACAGAAGAAGTCATGCCGCCGAGATTCCTCGCTCAGCGAGCGCTCGGCATGGAATGCAGGAGCGCCGCCGCCGCTGCTGGCGACGCCGTATCCACGCGGTTGCGACTGTGCGCTTCTCCCCCCTCGGGCGCGGTCATCTCGCGCACGCGCCGCGGCTTTGAACAGCATACGATCCGGCCCACATTCCCTGCGGCTCAGGAGCACTGAATGAAGGCGATGACGCAGGACCATTACGGCTCCTCCAGCGTCCTCAGGCTCGACGAGGTCGCGACGCCAGCGCCGGGAGCCGACGAGGTCCTCGTTCGTGTCCGCGCGGCCGGCATCGGTCCCGAGGTGTGGCACCTCATGACCGGACGCCCGTACCTGGTCCGATTGATGGGCGTCGGCGTCCGCGCTCCCAAGCAGCGGGTTCCGGGGCGCGATCTCGCCGGCACGGTCGAGGCGGTCGGGAGCGCGACGACGGCGTTTCAGCCCGGCGACGAGGTCTTCGGCAGCGGCCGCGGAACCCTGGCGGAATACGCCTGCGCCGGGGCCGCGGATGTGGCCAAAGTCGGCGGCGCCGGAGTGCTCGCGCCCAAGCCGGCCAACCTCACGTTCGAGCAGGCGGCGGC
>DATMVH010000309.1:0-2327 GCA_035563395.1 Solirubrobacteraceae bacterium | reverse complement strand
GATCTCGCATAGTGCGACCACGCTGCCACCGGGACCAGCCACGCCTCGGCCGACGCGGGCATCGCGTCGTCACGTAGGCGCCGCCTGAGCCCGAGAACCGGATCACGCGGGAAGAGCGTGGCGGTGGCAAGACTTCCGTGGTGGGCAGCCCGATGTAGCCAGACTCGACCCGGGAGACCGTGGACGGTGACCAGTCGAGATGCTACGCGAGTTCGCGCATGGTCAAGTTCGCGGCGATCCGCCGCTTTCGGAGTTCCGCACCCAGTTCTCGATAGCAGGCGTCCGCCCGTCTCCTCGCCATGTGGACGACCGTACGGGCGACACCCTCGCCATTTCACCTGCCACGCGCCAAAGTCAGCCCAAGGGATTAGTGCACGCCACGGTGTGCACCCCTGGCAAAGTCAGGCGAGGCCGGCGATTTTCGGCACGAGGTCGGCGGGCCTCGGCAGCGTCGCGATCTCGTCGGCCACCTCGGAGGCGGCCCGGCCCAGCCCCGGGTCGGTGAGCAGGCGGTCGATCAGCTCCGCGTCCACCTGATCCGGCTCCGAACGCAGACCGAGCCCGCGCCGCGCCACGGCGTCCGCGTTCATGTACTGGTCGGCGCCGTGCGGCAGCACGAGTTGCGTGACTCCGGCGTCGATCGCGGTCAGCGTCGAGCCGGCCCCGCCGTGGTGCACCAGCGCCGCGCAGGTCGGCAGCAGCGCGGACAGCGGCACCCACCCGGCCGCCCGCACGTTGTCCGGCAGTTCTCCCAGTGGCGACGGGTCCGCGTCGCCGAGGGCGAGTACGAACTCGGCGTCCAGATGCCGTGCCACGTCGACGAGTTTGGTCAACGACGTGAGCGCGCCGACCTGGGTCAGCACCGTGCCGAGTGTCACCGCGACGCGCGGGCGCGCGGGCCGTTCGAGCACCCACTCGGGCAGCACGCCGCCTCCGTTGTACGGCACGTACCGCATCGGCCAGCCGCGCACCGGCCGGTCGACCATGCTCGGCGGCGCCACGTCGATCGACTCGCGCACCTCGGGAAACCCTTGCACGCCATGCCGTTCGCGTTCCTCGACCATCTTCTTGAAGATCGCCTCGGTCATCGACGCCTCGTCGGCGAACCCGAAGCCGTGCGACACGGCCGGCACGCCGAGCTTCGCGGCGACCAGCGGCCCGGTGCCCTCCATCGACGAGTACACGACCACGTCCGGCCGCCACGATTCGGCCGCCGACACGGTCAGGTCCACCGACACGCCGGACAACTTGGCGAAGATCGCGCCGACGAACTCCAACCCCTTCTCGGTGTCGACGTCCGTGCTGTAGTCGAACTCCTCGGGTTGCTCGCTGGCCGCCTGCTGGAACACCGCGCCGATGTCGACACCCGGCGCGGTGTCCACGACGTGCAGGCCGGCGTTCGCGGCCTCCTTGCCGCCCGCGGTCGCCACCAGCACCTCGTGGCCGGCGGCACGCAGCGCGTGTGCTAGGGAGATCGTCGGGAACACATGGCCAGGACCGGGGGAGGTCGCGAAGAGTGCGCGCACGATTCCCATTTAACACGCGCCGTCGATGCGCGCCATGCCGCGCGATCCTATGAGGCCGGGCTGGAACCTTGCGTCAACGCGATCTCGACTAGCACGCCGCCTACGGCAGGGTCGCCTGCGCGTGCTCGTCGGCGATCGCGAGCCACCGGGCCGCTCGCCGCCACGCACGGTCGCGTTCGACCGGCACCAACGTCCCAGCCGCGTGGGCGCCTGCGAGTTCGTCCAGGCAACGCTGCACGGTCTCGGCGAAAGCCTCGGCGCTGGGCAGGCTGTCGCTCGCCAGGAACCGCGCCAGGAGCCCGTTCAGGGCGCGCTCGTACTCGGCTGACGGCTTCAACGGGCCGTCGAGACGTGCGCGCCCGAGGGCGCACCACGCGAGTTGGTGCGCCGCGATGTGCGGAAGGGCTTCCAAGCCGCGCTCGTACGGGCTCCTCATGGCCGTGCCCCGCTGGCTCCAGGGCCTCGCGCCGGCCTTCGGCCTGCGCTCGCCGCTCGTCCCCGTCCTCCCGGGGCGGTCGCCGCTCCGCCTGACGGCTGCGCAACGCCCGCGCCGGTCGTCAGGAGGACGAGCGGTGCCGCTTGGCTTCGGACGTGTAGCGCCCCGTCGCCGCCCTTCACCACGAAGAGCCACGGACCAGGATCGGGCGCAAGGCTCAGCTCGGCCGCCATCCGCCTTCCTACCTCGCGCTCGGCCTCGGCCATGCCGCCCGGGTACCACGCGCGGCTGGTGCGGACGAAGTCGTCGCGCGCCACGCGTTGCGAGCCTCGCGGCGTTCGCCTTCGTCGCGTAGCCCGCCAGCG
>DATMVH010000308.1:0-9709 GCA_035563395.1 Solirubrobacteraceae bacterium | reverse complement strand
AGCGCCCCGGCGTCGCGGCCGACCGCGATCACGCGCGCGCCCTCGCGCAGCAGCAGCTCCGCCGTGGCGCGACCGATCCCGCCCGCCGCGCCGGTGACGACGCACGCCTTGCCCTCCAGCCCGAGCCTCACGCGAACGAGGGTAGCCGCCGCCCTGAGCCGCGCTCCTGGCCATATGATCGGGCCGGTGACGACCGGGCAGACGCCGTGCTCGCGGGCGTGATCCCGGCCGCCGGCCACGGCACCCGCCTCGGCCGCCGCGACGGGTCCAAGGAGCTCGTCCCGGTCCGCGGCCGCCCCGTGATGGACCTCCTGGTCGAGCGGATGCGCGCGGCGGGCGTCGACGAGCTCCGCATCGTCACGCGGCCGGAGAAGCCGGACGTGATGGCCTACGCGCGCGAGCTCGGGGCGCGCCTCGTCCTCGGGCATCCGCGCGACGTCGCCGCGTCGTTGCTGCTCGGGCTGGCCGGGCTCGCGAACGACGACGAGGTCGTGTTCGGGTTCCCGGACGCGCTGTGGGAGCCGCCGGACGGCTACGCGCGCGTGCTGGCCGCCCTGCGGGCGGGCGCCGACGTCGCCCTCGGCCTGTTCCGCACCACCGACCTCGAGCGCTCGGACGTGGTCGTGTGCGACGCGGACGGCACCGTCTCGCGTATCGCGGTCAAGCCGGAGACGCCGCCCGGCGACCGGATCTGGGGGATCGCGGCGGCGCGCGCCGGAACGCTGCGCGGCCTGCGCGAGGGGACGGAGCCGGGCGTGACCTTCGACGGTCTCGCGCGGCGCGGACGCGTGGTCGGCGTGCCGCTGTCGGACGACTGGCTCGACGTCGGCACCCCGGAGGCGCTCGAGCGGGCTAGGCGCCGCTGACCGGCGCGAGCAGGTCGTGCTCGAGCAGCGCGTCCGCCGCGGCGCGGATCGCCGGGAACGGCATGCCGGACCGCGTGGCGACGTCCAGCAGCGACGCGGACCCGTCGGAGGCGTTCAGCACCCACAGGAGCGCGAGTTCCTGCTCGCGGCCGCCGATCGCGCCGTACAGCCCGCGCCGGCCGAGCTGCGGCTCGCCCTTGGGGCTGAGGTTCACGTAGCGGCCGTTCCCCTCGAGCACGGCCACGATGTCGAGCAGCTTCGCGTAGGTGTCGGCGAGCGCCTCGGGCCGGACGAGGTCCATGTCGTCGCCGGAGGTGTGGTACTCGGGGTAGCGGCCGTGCGGCGTGCGCATGAGGCAGCCGACGGGGAGGTCGAACCCCGGCGAGCAGTACTGGCGCTCGTCGTAGCCCCAGGGCCAGAAGTCCTCGATGTCGTACGGCGCGCCGGAGCGGGCCAAGACGTGCTCCACGGCGCGGTCGATCGTCGCGTCGCCGCGCCGGCTGCGCTTGTACGACAGGTGCCCGGCGTCCCCGGTGCCGGCCAGCACGAGCCCGTGCCGGACGCGCTCCGCGCAGTCCTCGTTGCGCGCGAGCCACGTGATCGCGCCGATCGTGCCCGGGACGAGCACGAAGCGGTACGTCAGGCGCGTCCCGCGCGCCGCGAGCTCGCGGGCGAGGAGCGTGGCGAGCGCGACCGAGGACTGGTTGTCGTTGGCCAGCTGCGGGTGGCAGACGTGCGCGCTGACGAGGACCTCGGCGGACTCCTCCCCTTGGACGACGACCTCGCCGTAGGTCAGGTGGCCGTCCTCGAGCGACGTGTCCACGCAGACCTCGTACTCCCCGTCCTTCAGCGCCTCGAGGTCGCGGTGGCGGAGGCAGAACCCCCAGCGCTCCTGGTAGTACGAGGTCCGGTACGGGATCAGGTCCGGCTGCTCGGGCAGCGAGTAGAGGTGCGGGCGCAGCTCATCGAGCGAGAGCCGCCCGCGGAACGGGGCGCTGTGGACCATGAGGTGGAGCGCGTGGTCGGCGAGATCGACGACCCGGCGTCCGGCGCCGTCGGTGATCCACGCCTCCCGGACGTTCCACTCCATCGGCACCGTCCAGTCGAGCACCGGCGTGCCCGTCGGCACCTCGTGGACCTGCACGGGCACGTGCTCGCCGACGATGGCGAGCGTCGTCCGCACGCCGTCGCCCGTGATGCTGCGCGGGATCGGGTACAGCCGCTCGACGAGCCGCCACGCCTCCCGGCCGACCGCCGATGGGTCGGTGGTGGCGTGGGAATGGCTCGGGGGCATCGGGGCGCGGATTGTAGGATGCGCCCGCGTGGAGCTCGGGCTCGAGGGCGTCCCCTGCGTGGTGACGGGTGGCAGTCGGGGGATCGGCCGAGCCGTCGCCGCCGCGCTCGCACGCGAGCGCGCCCGCGTGCTGATCGCGGGCCGCGCGGAGGACGCGGCGCGCGCCACGGCGGGGGAGCTCGGCGTGGAGTGGCTCGCCGCCGACGTCGGCGCCGCCGGCGCGGCCGAGCGGATCGTCGAGGCGTGCGCCGAGCGGTTCGGCGGCATCCAGGTGCTCGTCAACAACGCGGGCGCGATGTCGGAGATCCCCTTGCACGAGCTCTCCGACGCGGAGTGGCAGCGCCAATGGGAGCTGAGCGTCCTCGGGCCGATGCGCCTGATGCGCGCCGCGGCGCCGCGCATGGCCGCGGCGGGCTGGGGACGGATCGTCAACGTGTCCTCGACCGCCGCCCGCCGGCCGTCCCTCGCCAACGCGGCGTACTCCGCCGCGAAGGCCGCGCAGCTGTCCCTGTCGCGCGCGTTCGCGGACGAGTGGTCTTCACGGGGCGTGCTCGTCAACGCGGTCACGCCGGGATCGACCGCGAGCGACCTGTGGATGCAGCCCGGCGGCCTGCTCGACCAGGCGGCGGCGAGGGCGGGCGAACCCCGCGAGGCGCACCTGCGCCGCCGGCTCGCGCGGCTCCCGCTCGGGCGGTTCGGCTTGCCGGAGGAGGTTGCCGCCGTGATCGCCTTCCTGTGCTCCGAGCGCGCGGCGTACGTGGCGGGCTCCGTCTGGTCCGTGGATGGCGGCACCGCTGGAACGATCGTCTAGTCCGGCCGAATCGAACCTTCCGTCACGGTAGGTTTGTTGGCCGTGACCAGCTGCCGTTTCTGCCGGGCACCCCTCGAGACCACGTTCGTCGATCTGGGGATGTCGCCGCTGTGCGAGTCGTTCGTGCCGCCGGAGCGGTTCGACGCGATGGAGCCCTTCTATCCCCTCCACGTCCGCGTCTGCGACCGCTGCCTGCTCGTCCAGCTCCCGGAGTACGTCGCCCCGGACGAGATCTTCACGGAGTACGCGTACTTCTCGGCGTACTCGGACTCCTGGGTCGAGCACGCGCGCCGCTACGCGGAGGCGATGATCGCCCGGTACGGGCTCGGGCGGGACTCGCGGGTCGTCGAGATCGCCTCCAACGACGGCTACCTGCTCCAGCACTTCGTCGCGCGGGGCATCCCCGTGCTGGGCGTCGAGCCGGCGCGCAACGTGGCGGAGGCGGCGCGCGAGCGCGGGGTGCCCTCGGTGTCGGTCTTCTTCGGGGAGGCCACGGCGCGCGACCTCGTCGCCGAGGGCGGGCACGCCGACCTCGTTCCGGCCAACAACGTGCTGGCCCACGTGCCGGACATCAACGACTTCGTCGCCGGCCTGGCGGTCCTGCTCGCCCCGCGCGGGGTGGCCACGCTCGAGTTCCCCCACCTGCTCCGGCTGATCCAGGGCAACCAGTTCGACACGATCTATCACGAGCACTACTCGTACCTCTCGCTGCACACGGTCGAGCAGATCTTCGGCGCACACGGGCTGCGCGTGGTCGACGTCGACGAGCTTCCGACCCACGGCGGCTCGCTGCGGATCTACGCGCGCCACGCCGAGGACGACTCGGAGCCCGTCAGCGACCGCGTCCCCGCGCTCCGCGCGCTCGAGCGCGAGCACGCGCTCGACCGCCGCGACGGCTACCGGGGCTTCGGCCCCATCGTCGAGGCGACGAAGCGGCGGCTGCTCGAGTTCCTGATCTCGGCGCGGGACGCCGGCCGCCGCGTCGTCGGATACGGCGCGCCCGGGAAGGGCAACACGCTCTTGAACTATTGCGGCATCCGTACGGATCTCCTGGAGTACACGGTCGACCGGAACCCCTACAAGCACGGACTCGCTTTGCCAGGCACACGCATCCCGATCCATCCCCCCGATCACCTCGAGCAGGACGCGCCTGACTACGTGCTGATCCTGCCGTGGAACCTCCGCGACGAGATCGCGGCCCAGTTGCGCCACCTGAGCGACCGCGGCACGCGGTTCGTGGTGCCCATCCCCGCCGTCGAGGTGGTGGCCTGATGAAGGTCGTCCTCTTCTGCGGTGGCCTCGGGCTCCGGCTGCAGGACGGCAACACTCGCCTGCCGAAGCCCCTGATCCCGGTCGGCGACCAGCCGATCCTCCTGCACCTCATGAAGTACTACGCCCACTTCGGGCACAAGGACTTCATCCTCTGCCTCGGGCACGGGGCCCGCGCCTTCAAGCAGTACTTCCTCGAGTACAACGAGGCGCTGCAGAACGACTTCACGCTGCACGTCGGCGGGCGCGACATCGAGGTCTTCAAGCGCGACACCGAGGACTGGCGGATCACGTTCGTCGACACGGGACGCAACGCGAGCTGCGGCGAGCGCCTGCGCGCCGTGCGCCGGCACCTCGCCGGCGAGGACTACTTCCTCGCGAACTACGGCGACGCCGTGACGGACGCCGACCTCAACCGGCGCATCGCCGCGCTGCAGCGGTCCGGCAAGGTCGCGAGCCTCCTGAGCGTCAAGCCGCACTACAGCGTCCACACCATCGACGCCGGCCCCGACGGGCTGGTGAGCGCGGTGACGACCATGGACGACGGGTCGCTGTGGATCAACGGCGGGTTCTTCGTCTTCCGCCAGGACATCTTCGACTACCTGCACGAGGGCGAGGACCTGGTCGACGAGCCGTTCGCGCGGCTGATCGCGGCGAGGCAGCTCGTGGCCGATCGCTACGAGGGCTTCTGGGCGCCGATGGACACGCTCAAGGACAAGCACACGCTCGACCTGCTGGCGGAGACGTCGGTGCCGCCGTGGGCGGTGTGGCTCGGCGACAAGGCCGAGCGCGAGGCCTCGCTGCGCCGCGTCGCCTAGATGCGCACGCTGCCGTTCCCGCCGCCGGCGGCGGGCGCGCCGCTGCGCGTGCTCGCGCTGGGGTGTCATTCCGACGACATCGAGATCGGCTGCGGCGGCACGCTCCTCGCGCTCAAGGAGAGCGGGCGCGCGCTCGACGTCCGCTGGGTCGTCTTCAGCACGCTCGGCGAGCGGCGCGAGGAGGCGCGCGCCAGCGCCGAGGAGCTCCTCGACGGCGTCGAGCGGCGCGAGGTCGTGCTGCACGACTTCCGGGACGGCTTCCTCCCGTACGCAGGGGGCGCGGTCAAGGAAGCCGTCGAGGCGATGAAGGACTTCGCGCCCGACGTGATCTTCACCCACCAGCGCCACGACCTCCACCAGGACCACCGGCTGCTGTGCGAGCTGACGTGGAACACGTTCCGCGACCACCTGATCCTCGAGTACGAGATCCCGAAGTACGACGGCGACATGGGCGTGCCGAACGTCTTCGTACCGCTCGCGGAGAGCACGTGCCGGCGCAAGGTGGCGCTGCTGATGCGGCACTTCGGCTCCCAGCGGAGCAAGCGCTGGTTCACCGAGGACGTGTTCTACGGGCTGCTGCGGTTACGCGGCATGGAGAGCGGCTCGAGCCGCTACGCCGAGGCCTTCTACGGGCGCAAGGTCGTGCTCGCGGCGGGTGAGCCGGCGGCCGCGCACTCGACGCATGGTTGAGTCGCGCGCCGCCGGCGAACAGCCGGTCCAGCGCGCTCAGCGAGCGGTGGCAGAGGTGCTCGTGGGAGCTCGTGTCGGACTCGACTTGGTCGAGCAGGTCCGTGAGGTAGGGGCGCGCGGTCAAGAGCCGGCCGTGTCGCCCGGCACCGTGGCGATGCCCGCGACGAAGCTCTTGAGCTCCGGCACGTGCGCCATCACCCTGTTGGCGTGCACGACGTCGGTGCGGTAGCCCTCGGCGACGAGTTCCGCCGCGACGTCCTGCCCGAAGAATGCGCAGCGTGTCCGGACGCCGCGCTCGTCCGAGACCGCGGCGCTGTTGCGCGCGGCGTCGACGCCGAGCAGCGGGACGCCCGCGTCGCGATAGCGCTCCAGGAGGCAGCCGTCGGAGTACGTCAGCTGACGAGCGAGCGCTCGGGGCAGGCGGCGACGTCGAGCGGGAAGCTGGGTTCGTCCGCGTCGAGCACGGCCTCCGTGCGCAGCCGCTCGGCCGGCGGCTGGAGCCGGAGGTCGAGCACCAGGACGAGGCGGTCGGCGCCGCAGGAGCGGCAGCCGGCGGCCGCCGCGCGGTCCGCGCCGTCGGCCTGGACGGTCGGACCGGTGCTGGGCGAGCTCATGCGATGACGCCCATGCTGCTCGCGCTTGTGCACGTGTCGGGAGGCGCCGTGGCGCCGAAGAAGTCCGCGAGGCGCGGCCGCAGCTCGGCGAGCGTCGGCGCGGCGCGGTCGCGGTCCGAGACGATGGGGTCGGGCAGCGGCCACTCGATGGCCAGCTCCGGGTCGTCGTAGGCGAGATAGAGCGTGCGGTCGGGGGCGTAGACGGCGTCCATGCGGTAGCAGACGTCGGCGACGTCGGTCAGCGCCTGATAGCCGTGCACGCAGCCGGGCGGCACGTAGACCTGGAGGTGCTCGCGGTCGTCGAGCCGCAGCGTCGCCGTGCGCAGGAACGTCGGCGACCACGGGCGCAGGTCGACGATCACCTCGTGGATCGCGCCGTGGGCGACGCGCACGAGCTTGGCCTCCTGCAGCACGTCGCGGCCGTGCAGGCCGCGCAGCACGCGCTTCACGGAGCGCGACTGGCTCTCCTGGACGAACGCCGCCGGATCGATCCCCGCCGCGCGGAACACGTCGGTGTCCGAGGTCCGCGCGAAGAAGCCGCGCTCGTCGCCGACGACCCGCGAGGCGAAGACCTTGACGCCGGCGAGCGGCTCGTCGTGGAGCTCGAGGCTGCTCACCTTGATCCACCGATCATCCGTGGATGCCGCGGCGTCGTGGAGCGAGCCAGAGGCGCCCCGGCGGCGAGGCGCCGCGGGAATCGGTGGATTCAGGTGTCAGTCGGACCACGCCTTCCACGGCGCCTCGCCGGTCGCCCACAGCTTGTTCAGCGTGTCGAACTCCCGGTAGGTGTCCATCCCCATCCAGAAGCCGGTGTGCGGGAAGAGCATGAGCTCGCCCTGGCGCGACAGCCGGCGCAGCGGCTCGTGCTCGAGCAGCAGGCTCGGGTCGTCGCCGAAGTAGTCCAGGAACTCGCGCTGGAAGACGAAGAAGCCGCCGCTGACGAAGTCCTTCGGCGTCGTCGGCTTCTCGTTGAACTCGTGGACGAGGCTGCCGCCGTTCACACCCAGCTCGCCGTAGCGCGACGTCGGGTGCACGCCGGTGACGGTGCCGATGCGGTCGTGGCCGCGGTGGAACTCCAGCAGCGCACCGAGGTTCACCTCGCCGATGCCGTCGCCGTAGGTCAGCATGAAGGTGTCCGTGTCGATGTAGTCGCGCACCTTGACCACGCGACCGCCCGTCCCGGTGAGGAGGCCGGTCTCGGCGAGCGTGACCTCCCAGTCCTCGTCGGCCGGCTGGTTGTGGTACGTGACGTCGTGATCGCCGCTGAGGTGGACGGTGATGTCCGACAGCTGCTCGCGGTACCGGAGGAAATACTCCTTCAGCACGTGGCTCTTGTAGCCCAGGCAGAGGATGAAGCGCCGGAAGCCGTAATGGCCGTAGAGCTTCATGATGTGCCAGATGATCGGCCGCTCGCCGATCTGCACGAGCGGCTTGGGCACCCGCTCGGTCTCCTCGCGCAGGCGCGTGCCGAGGCCGCCCGCGAGGATGACGACGGGGATGTCGGCGACGGGCGTGTCGCGATGACTCACGGCGTGCCCCCTACGCCTCGACCGCCGTCGTGCGCCAGCGCAGGCTGTCGTCGAGCCTGCCGTCGGCGATCAGCGCCTTGATGCGCTTGATGCGGATGAAGCGCTCCGACAGGAAGTCGTCGAGGTCGAGCGCGGCGGCCACGTAGGCGTCGTAGGCCTCCTGGACGCCCTGCTCGACCGTCCAGCGCGGCTCGAGCGCCGGCAGCGCGGCGCGGATCTTCGCGAACGACACCCGATAGGACCGCTTGTCGGGCGACGCGCCGGGCGCGAAGCTCACCGAGCTGCCGGGCACGGTGCGCTCGACCATCGCGGCGATGTCGCGGATCTGGTGGTTGTCCTCGTCGCGGCCGACGTTGAACGCCTCGTTGTGGATGACCTCGCGCGGCGCCTCGAGCACCGCGAGGAACGCGCGCGAGATGTCCTCGATGTGGACGAGCGGGCGCCACGGGCTGCCGTCGCTCTGCATCCGCACCTCGCCGGTGCAGTAGGCGTAGGCGACGAGGTTGTTGACCACGAGGTCGCCGCGCATGCGCGGGGAGACGCCGTACGCGGTGGCGTTGCGCAGGTACGTCGGGCTGAACGAGTCGTCGGCGAGCGGCGCGATGTCGCGCTCCGCGAGAACCTTCGACTCGCCGTACGGCGTGACCGGGTTGAAGGCGGCGCTCTCGTCGAGCGCCTCGTCGCCGTCGGCGGCGCCGTAGAGGCTGCAGGACGACGAGAACAGGAACCGCCGGACGCCCGCCTTCTTCGCCTCCTCGGCGAGCCGGACGCTCGCCCGGTGGTTGATGTCGTACGTGACCTCGGCGTTGAGGTCGCCGATCGGGTCGTTGGAGATCGCGGCGAGGTGGATCACCGCGTCGAAGCCGGCGAGATGCTCGGCGCGGACGTCGCGGACGTCCATCGAAAGCGTCTCGACCTCGGGGACGTCGCCGAACGCGCACTCGCCGTAGAGGTGGTTGTCGACCCCGACGACCTCATGACCGGCCGCGGTGAGCAACGGCGTCAGGACGACGCCGATGTAGCCGTCATGGCCGGTGACGAGAACTCTCATGTTGTCGGACTCCTGTTTCCTCGTGTTGCCCAGGCCGAAGGTGGTGCGGGTCAGCCGGAGGCGACGGGCTCGCCCGGCGTGGTCGCGGACGTCCACGGCACGCGCGGCGCGATCCGGTCGGCGATCAGTCCGGCCAGCGCCAGCGACGCGGTCGCCGCCGGCGAAGGCGCGTTGCGGACGTGCAGGGCGTGCGGCGTCTCCGAGACGACGAAGTCGTCGATCAGCGCGCCCGCGCGGCTGACGGCCTGCGCGCGGATCCCCGCCGGACCGGGCTCGACGTGCTCGAGCTCGAGCTCGGGGATGTAGCGGCGGCCGTCCCGCACGAGCGCGCGGCGGCTCGCCGCGTGCCACAGCTCGCGCAGGCCGGTGCGCCACCACGTCCGCGCCATCCGGTAGGTGCCCGGCCACGTCAGCGTCGATCGCATGTCCACGCGTGAGACACGCCGGAGGTCGTATGCGTCACGCGCGCCGACGAGCAGCGCCGTCGGGCCCATGAGGACCTCGTCATCGATGCCGCGCGAGAAGTGCACGCCCAGGAACGGCAGCTCCGGGTCCGGAACGGGATAGACGTGCGCGCGCACGAGGTCGCGGTACTGCGGCTTCACGCGCATCCACGCGCCGCGGAAGGGGACGATCGCCGGGTCCTCGTCGGCGCCGGCGCGCGCCGCGAGCCGGTCCGACCAGCCGCCGGCGGCGAACACGGCGAACGCGGCCTCGGTCTCGCCGTGGGCGTGGCGGATCCGCAGCCGACCGCCCTCCGCCCGGGC
>DATMVH010000307.1:0-5959 GCA_035563395.1 Solirubrobacteraceae bacterium | reverse complement strand
GGGCGGGGCTCCGGCGGCGGCGCGGGCGCCTGCGCGGCGGCCGCGGCCTGCGGGTCCAGCCGGAGCGTCACGCGCTCCTCGGTCACCTCCTGGACGCGCAGGTGCAGCGTCTCGCCCTCGCGCACCTCCGGCGGCAGCAGCGCGGTCAAGGGCACGCCGCCCAGGACGATGACCCCGTGGGACTCCGCGCGGCTCGCCACGCGCGCGACGACGCTCGCGCCCTCGCGGAGCTGGAGCTCCGGGAAGCGCGCCCGCAGCGAGACGGCGTCGAGCGCGACGCGGTCGATCATCGTGCCGGACAGGATCGCGCACGACCGGCGCTCAAGGCGGCGCCGGTGCTGCCGATGACCGGGGTCCAATGGATCGAGGTCTCTACATCGCCGCGTCCGGCATGCTCGCCGAGCAGATCCGCCAGGACCAGATCGCCAACGACCTGGCGAACTCCGCCACCCCGGGCTACAAGAGCGACCGCACCGCGCAGCGGCAGTTCGGCGACCTCCTCCTGGCCAACTCGACCAGCGGCGCCACGGTCGGCAGCCAGTCGACGGCCGTCCAGGTCGACGCGATCGAGACGGACTTCACGCCCAAGGCGAGCCGCGAGACCGGCGAGCCGCTCGACTTCGCGATCACGGGGACCGGATTCTTCAGCGTCCAGACCGAGCAGGGGGTGCGCTACACCCGCAACGGCCAGTTCACCGTCTCCCCGCAGGGCCTGCTCGTGACCGCGCAGGGCGATCCCGTCCTCGGTCGCGGCGGCCGCACGCTGCAGGTCGGCGCCGACGGCCGGGTCGACCCCCGGGCGCTCGACGTCGTCGAGCTGACCAACCCGCGCAAGGCGGGCGACAACCTCGTGGCCGGCGCGCCCGCCGCCGCGGGAGCCACCACCGGGCAGGTGCGGGCCGGCGCGCTCGAGGCGTCCGGCGCCGACGCGGCCCGCGCGATGGTCGACATGATCGCCTCGCTGCGGTCGTTCGAGGCCGGCCAGCGCGTCATCACGACGATCGACTCGACGCTCGAGAAGGCCGCGAACAACGTCGGCCGGGTCGGCGTCTAGCGCAGCGCGCGGACCTCCCGGCTCAAGCTCCGCCCGTCCCGGCCGATCCAGACGTAGGCATGCTCGAAGGACTCAACACCGCCGCGGCCGGCATGGCCGCCCAGCAGCAGCGCATCGACGCCGTCGCGAACGACCTCGCGAACGCGAACACGACCGGCTACAAGCACGTCCGCGTCGGGTTCCGCGACCTCGTCTACACGCAGACCGGGCGCGCGTCGGCGCAGGGCCCGCAGACGGGCGCCGGCGCCGCTGCCGTGGATGCCGGCCGCGCGTTCTCGCAGGGCACGCTGCAGCGCACGGAGCAGCCGCTCGACGTCGCGATCCAGGGCGAGGGCTTCCTCCGCGTCCGCCTGCCCGACGGCACGGCCGCGCTGACCCGCGACGGGTCGCTGCACGTGGACGGGACCGGGCGCCTGGTGACCTCCACGGGCGGGATCGTCCAGCCGGCGGTGACGCTGCCCGCGGACGTCGACCCGAGCCGCGTGGAGATCGCGCAGGACGGCACCGTGCGCGCCGGCGACCGCGCCCTCGGCCGCCTCGACCTCGTCTCCGTCCGCTCCCCGCAGCGCCTGCAGGCCGTGGGCGACAACGCCTTCCTCCCCACGGCGGAGTCGGGCGCCCCGCGCCCGGCGCCCGCCACCACGACGCTGACGCAGGGCGCGCTCGAGGCCTCCAACACCGACGTGGCGGACGCGATGGTGTCCATGATCGAGTCCCAGCGCGCCTTCCAGCTGACCTCCAAGGCGATCCAGACCGCCGACCAGATGTGGGAGATCGCGAACGGGGTGAAGCGATGACCGACTTCACCGCGCTGCCGCCGATCGCCGACAGCGCGCTGCCGCGCGAGATCCGCGACGGGTCGGCCGCCGAGAAGAAGGCCTACAAGGCGGCGCTCGGGTTCGAGCAGGTGCTCGTCGGCGAGCTCGTGCAGGCGATGACGAAGGACTCCTCGCTCGCCGAGGGCCCGCGCGCCGACGCCGTCTCCGACGCGATGACGGACGCCGTCCAGAGCGCCGGCGGGCTGGGCCTCGCGCCCCAGCTCTACGACGCGATGAAGCTGCAGGAGCGCGGCCGGTGAACCACCCGATGCTCGAGGCGGAGCTGCTCGCGCACCTCGACGGGCAGATCGCGTCCGCGCAGCGCCTGCTGCGGCTCGTCCTCGCGCAGGGCGAGGCCATCCGCGCGCGCGACGTCGACGCCGTCCTCGCCCGCCTCGCGGACATCCAGACCGAGATGGGCCGCCGCACGCGGCTCGAGCAGGAGCGCGTCGGCGTCCTGCAGGGCGCCGCGGCGCTGCTCGGCATGCCGGCCCAGCAGGTGACGCTCGAGCGCCTCTGCATGCTCATCACCCCGGAAGGCGCGCGCGCCGCCCGCGAGCGCTCCGCCGAGCTGCGCGGCCTGCTCGCCGAGATCGCGCGCGAGCACGGCATCAACCGCGCGCTCATGCGCCAGGAGCTCGCGTTCCTGTCGCACCTGACCCGCCTCATCGGCGGCGAGGCGGAACCCGGCTACGGGCGCGGCGGCACCACGGCCGCGCGTGGCCCGCAGCACGCCCCGCCGCCCGTCCACCGCGCCCTCGACCTGCAGGCCTGAGCCATGGCGATCTCCTCCTTCTACGGACTCCAGACGTCGCTGCGCGGCCTGCTCGCGCAGCAGCGCTCGCTCGACGTCACCGGGCACAACGTCGCCAACGCGTCCACCAAGGGCTACACGCGCCAGGAGGCCGTCCTCGCCGCCTCCGACGCGCTGCAGGTGCCGGCCGGCGCGGTCCAGAACGGCTCGGGCGCGCACATCGGCTCCGGCGTGGACGTGCAGGCCTACCGCCGCGTCCGCGACGGCTTCCTCGACCTCCAGTACCGGGCCCAGGCCACGCGCCTCGGCGAGGAGCGGGGCATCGCGGAGGGCCTCGGCCGCGCGGAGCTCGCGCTCGCCGAGCCGTCCGACGACGGCCTCAGTTCGCGGCTCTCGGACTTCTGGGACGCGTGGAGCGGCCTCGCGAACGCGCCGGAGGACAGCGCCGCCCGCCAGGCCGTGATCGAGCAGGGCCAGTCGCTCGCCGGCGCGTTCAAGACCGTCGACGACCAGCTCGCGCTCGTGCGCAGCCAGGCCGCGGAGGAGTACGCGACGCTGACCGCGAGCGGCGGCCGGATCGAGCAGATCGCCGGCGAGATCGGCCAGCTCAACGACACGATCAAGCGCTTCGTCACCGCCGGCGACCCGCCGAACGACCTCATGGACCGGCGCGACGTGCTGCTCGACGAGCTCTCCACGCTCGCGCAGGTCTCCGTCGAGGACCTCGGCACCGGGTCGCTCCGCGTGACGTTCGGCGGCCCCGGCGACCCGCCGCTCGTCGACGACACGACCGTGAACTTCCCGCCGGCCCTGTCGGCGCCGAGCGGCCGGCTGGGCGCGCTGCGCGACCTGGCGGCGGAGCCGGGCGGCCGCATCGCCCAGCTGCGCAGCGACCTGAACGGCGTCGCCGAGACGCTCGCCGGCGCGGTCAACCGGCTCCATCCCGGCTTCTTCTCGTTCACCCCCGGCGCGGCCGCCGCCACCCTGTCCGTGGCCACGGACGCCGCCGGCCTGAACGCCTCCTACACCGGCTTCAAGGGCGCCAACGACGTCGCCCTGCAGATCGGGCAGCTGCGCGGCGGGGCGGCGGACGACCTCTACGGCGCCTTCGTCGCCCGCGTCGGCTCCGAGGTGAGCCAGGCGGCCCGCCAGGAGGCGAACGCGCAGGCCCTCACGGACTCCGTCGACGACCGCCGCCAGAGCGTCGCGGGCGTCTCGCTCGACGAGGAGATGACGAACCTCATCCGCTTCCAGCGCGCCTACCAGGCGTCGTCGCGGGCGATGTCGACGATGGACGAGATGCTCGACGTGCTGATCAACCGCACCGGACGCGTGGGGCTCTAAGAGATGCGCATCACCACCGGCATGGTCCAGCGCAGCACGCTCGCCGACCTCAACCGCGTCAGCGAGCGCGTGACGGACGCGCAGAAGAAGGCGAGCTCCGGCCGCCAGATCACGAAGCCCTCCGACGACCCGTACAACGCCGCCCGTGCGCTGAAGCTGCGCGAGTCGCTCGCCGGCGTGCGCCAGTACGAGCGCAACATCGAGGACGCGCAGGGCTGGCAGGAGGCGACGGAGCTGGCGCTGTCCAACATCACCGACTCGGTCCAGCGCGCGCGCGAGCTGCTCGTCCAGGGCGCCTCGGACACGACGGACGCGGTCTCGCGCGAGTCGATCGCCAAGGAGGTCGACGAGCTGATCGCCGCTGTCAAGGAGGCGGCCAACTCGAACTTCCAGGGCCGCTACATCTTCGCCGGCACCCGCACGGACGAGCCGCCCTACCCGGTGGGCGCCGACGACACCTACCAGGGTCACCGCACCGCGGTGGTCGCGCGCCAGGTCGGCCCGTCGGTGTCGCTCGACATCGGGGTCACCGGCCTGAGCTTCCTCGGCGACGGCGCGGCCGCGGGCGACGGCAAGCTGCTCGACACGCTGCGCAGCATCGCCGCCGACCTGCGCAGCGGCGACACCGCGGCGATGCAGGCCGACCTCTCCGGCCTCGACACCAACCTCGACCAGCTGCTCGGCGTGCGCGCCTTCAACGGCGCCCGCCAGAACCGGCTGGACGCCGCCCTCGGCCGCATGTCGCAGCTCGAGGAGGTGACGCTCGGCCAGCTCTCCGAGACGGAGGACGCCGACATCGCCGCCACGCTGATCACCCTCAACTCGCAGCAGACCGCCTACCAGGCGGCCCTGAAGGTCGGGGCCAACATCCTGCAGTCCTCCCTCATGGACTTCCTCCGCTGATCCCATCCCCCGAAGGAGCTCCCGTTCCCATGTCCACCGTCATGACCACCTTCGAGAGCACGCGCTTCGGCACGGTCGAGCTCGAGCCGGAGGCCATCGTCGAGTTCCCCGCGGGCCTGATCGGCCTCGGCGGCACCCGCTACGCCGTCGTCGCGACGGATCCGGACGCGCCGTTCGCGTGGCTGCACTCGCTCGAGGAGCCCGGCGTCGCGCTGCCCGTCACGAACCCGTGGCTGCACTTCGCCGACTACGCCGTCGAGCTGTCCGACGCCGACACGGAGCGCGTCGGGGCCTCGGACGACGATCAGCCGGCCGTGTGGGTCACCGTTCGGGCCGCGAGCGACCTCTCGGGCTTCAGCTGCAACCTCCGCGCGCCGATCGTGATCTGGAACGGCCGCGGCCACCAGGTCATCAACGAGGCGCCGGACGCCCCCGTCCGCGCCCCGCTGTTCCCGGAGGCGGCCACGGCCCCGGCGGCGTAGCGCCGCCGGTTCATTCCAAGGAGGAAACGAACCGTGCTCATCATCACCCGCAAGCCCGGCGAGAAGATCATGCTGGGCGACGACGTCGTCATCCACGTGATGGAGATCGTCGGCAACTCCGTCCGCGTCGGCATCCAGGCGCCGCGCTCGCTCCCGGTCTACCGCGAGGAGATCTGGGACGCCGTCCGCGAGGAGAACCGCGCCGCCGCCTCCGTCGCGCCGGACGCGCTCCCCGCCCCCGCCCCGGCCGCCTGACGCGGCCGGAAGGCGCGATGGCCGCGCACCGCGGCGCGGCCATCGCGGTCCTGCCTCCGGGCGGACCGGTGCGCCGGTCCACCGGCCGGTCGGCCCACCTGCACCACCCGGTACACGAGCTCGTCCTCGCAGCCGCCGGTGCGGCCGGCGAAGGTCACGTGACGCTCCTCGCTGCCGCCGGACCGTCGTCCCAGGTCTGGCCGCCGTAGTACATCCGCGGCTCGGCGCGATTGTCGGGCCACCAGTCCTCGATGTCGTGGACGATGAGCCGGATCGGCTGGTACTCGTACACGGGCGAGGCCTGCGCCTGCGAGGGCGCGGCGAGCGCGAGGGCGCCGGCCACCACGGC
>DATMVH010000306.1:0-11719 GCA_035563395.1 Solirubrobacteraceae bacterium | reverse complement strand
GTCGTCGTGGACGGCAGCGAGCTCGCGGGCCTCGACGACCGCCGCCTCACCGAGTTGCGGCGCGACAAGCTCGGCTTCGTCTTCCAGGCGTTCAACCTCGTGCCGGTCCTGACGGCCGAGGAGAACATCACGCTGCCCACGATGCTCGCCGGCCGCAAGCCCGACGCCGAGTGGCTGCGGACGCTGATCGACACCGTCGGACTGCGCGACCGGCTCACGCACCGCCCGTCGGAGCTCTCCGGCGGACAACAGCAGCGCGTCGCCGTCGCGCGTGCGCTGATCGCGCGCCCCGCGGTGGTGTTCGCCGACGAGCCCACCGGCAACCTCGACTCGACCTCCTCCGCGGAGGTGCTGAACCTGCTGCGCCGCGCCGTCGACGAGTTCGGCCAGACGGTCATCATGGTCACGCACGACGCGGGCGCCGCCGCGGCGGCCGACCGGGTCGTCGTCCTGCGCGACGGCGAGGTCGTCCACGACGGGGCGTCCGAGACCGCCGAGGACCTGCTCGACCTGATGAAGCAGGTGGCGTAGTGCTGAAGCTCGCCACGCGCGGGCTCCTCGCGCGCAAGCTCCGCACCGCGCTCACCGGCTTCGCCGTCGTCATCGGCGTCGCCTTCGTCGCCGGCACGTTCGTCTTCACGGACACCATCGACCAGTCCTTCAAGGATCTGTTCGAGCGCGTGTCGAAGGGCGTCGACGTCAACGTCACCGCCAGGCAGGCGGTCGACGCGGAGTTCGGCGGGCGTCCGCAGCCGCTCCCGCCGGGCACGCTGGGCAAGGTCGAGGCGACGGACGGCGTCGCCGCCGCCGAGGCCAACCTCCAGGCCACCGTCGCCATCTTCGACAAGCAGGGCGACCGGATCGGCGGCCAGTCCGGCCCGTCGCTGCTGTTCGCCACGAGCGAGGACCGCTTCGATCCGCTGACCTACGTCGAGGGCGAGCGTGCCACGGAGCCCGGCACGGTCACGCTCGACCAGAAGACGGCGGAAGACGAGAACTTCGAGGTCGGCGACAGCATCCTGGTCGCCGGCCGCGAGCCGGCCCAGCGCTTCCGCATCGTCGGCATCACGCGGCTCGGCGACCAGAAGTCGCTCGGGCTCGCCACGCTCGTCATGCCGCTGCCGGAGGTCCAGCGGATCTCGCACCAGCCCGGCGCCGTCACGGAGGTCGTCGTCGCCGCCGACCGCGGGACCTCGCCGCAGGAGCTCAAGACGGCGATCCAGGACTCGATCGGCAACACGGCCGTCGTCCGCACGAGCGAGGAGCAGGCGGAGAAGGACGCCACGGACATCAGCGACTCGCTCGGCTTCATCAAGATCGCCCTGCTCGTGTTCGCCGGCGTGGCCGTGCTCGTCGGCAGCTTCCTCATCTTCAACACCTTCGCGGTGACGGTCGCCCAGCGCTCGCGCGAGTTCGCGCTGTTGCGCACGCTCGGCGCGTCCCGCCGCCAGGTCCTGCGCTCCGTCGTGGGGGAGGCGCTCATCATCGGCGTGCTCGCCTCGATCGTGGGCATCCTCGGCGGCCTCCTGCTCGCGCCCGCCCTCCGCAGCCTGATGGCCGGCTTCGGCCTCGAGCTGCCGAGCACGTCCACGGTCGTGGCGCCGCGCACCGTGATCGTCGGCATGGCGGTCGGCGTGATCGCCACCGTGATCTCGGGCCTCATGCCGGCCCGCCGCGCGACGCAGGTGGATCCGGTCGAGGCGATGCGCGAGGCCGACACGCCGGGCGGCAAGCGGATGAGCAAGAAGCGCCTCGCGCTCGCGCTCGTGGTCGTCGCGGCCGGCGTCGCGACGCTGTTCATCGGCCTCTTCGGCGGCGCGAGCGGCTCGGAGGCGGCGTCGCTGCTCGGGCTCGGCGTCGTGGTGATGATCTTCGGCGTCGCCATGCTCGCGCCGGTGCTCGTTCGCCCGCTCGCGCGCGTCATCGGCGCGCCGCTCGAGCGCCTGCAGGGCCTGCCCGGGCGGCTCGCGCGCGAGAACGCCGAGCGCCAGCCGCAGCGGACCGCGATCACCGCGTCGGCGCTGATGATCGGCCTCGCGCTCGTCGTCTTCACGGCCATCTTCGCGTCCGGCCTGCGCGCCTCCGTCAACAAGGTGATCGACGATCAGTTCGGCCGCTCGGCGCTGATCGTCACGCACGACGACGGCTTCTCGCCCGTCCCGACCGGCGTCGCCGGCGAGCTGCGCGGCCTCCCGGGCGTCACCGCGGTGTCCGCGATGCGGTTCGACCAGGGCAACGTTCGCGGCGGCGGCAACGCGATCCCCGCCTCGGGCGTCGATCCCTCGACGATCACGTCGGTCTTCCGGCCGAAGTGGGCCGAGGGGAACACCGCCACCCTGTCGGGCCTGCGCGACGACCAGGTGCTGGCCGACTCCGGCTGGGCCGACGGCAACGGCTTCGCGGTGGGCGACACGCTGCGCGTCACCACCCCGGCCAACAAGACGGTGTCCTACGAGCTGACCGGGCTGTACGACAACCAGGCCGGCGCGCTCGGCAACATCGTCGTGACGAACGCGAGCATGACGCGCGACTGGAACCAGCCCGACGACGCGCTCGTGCTCGTCGCCGGGACGCGCGACCCGGACACGCTGGCGCGCGAGGCGCGGCAGGCGCTGAACACCTTCCCGGTCGCGAAGGCGCAGACCCTCGAGCAGTTCAAGGACGAGCAGGCAGACCAGGTCAACCAGCTCCTCGGGCTCGTCTTCGCGCTGCTGTCCCTGTCCGTGATCGTCGCCCTGCTGGGCATCGTCAACACGCTGGCGCTCGCCGTCTACGAGCGCACGCGCGAGCTGGGCATGCTGCGGGCCGTCGGCATGAGCCGCCGGCAGGTGCGCCGGATGGTCCGCGCGGAGGCGGTGATCACCGCGCTCATCGGCGCCGTCCTCGGCGTGGTGCTCGGCGCCGTCTTCGCGATCATCGTCTCGCGGCCGCTGGCCGACGAGGGCTTCGTCCTCTCGATCCCGGTCGGCACGCTCATCGGCCTCGGGGTGATGGCGGCGATCGCGGGCGTGCTGGCGGCGATCCCGCCGGCGCGGCGCGCCTCGAAGGTGGACGTGCTGCGCGCGGTCACGACGGAGTAGGGGGCCCGCCGCGGGCCTACGGACGGTCGCCCACCCGGCGCGCGCTGCGCCGGAACTCGTCGAACCCGTCCATGACCCACCGCGCAAGGTGCGCGGCCTGCTGCTCGGCCGTTCGCCCGCGCGCCGCCTTGCCGAGGTCCGCGTACCGCGTCCAGTAGGCGTATCCGGCATCCGCGTCCTCGATCACTCAGGGACGTTCATCCGCGGCGGCCAGCCACACGGCGTTCGTCGCTTTGGCGCGCAGCGGACCGGGACTCAGCGGGCCGCGGATGCCGGCGAAGGCGGTTCGGCCGTCGACGCCCAGAGGAACTCGGTGTCGCGGCGCCACGCGGGCCCGGGGCGGTACGCGCGCTCGAAGTAACCGTGTGTGCCGCGGGGCCCGCGAACCGGCGCGCCCCACTCGCGCGCCACGGCCGCCGACACGTCGTCGACGATCGAGTCGAGCGCGGCCCGGGCTTCCTCGATCCCGCTCAGGATGTCGAGGTGGTCGATCGTCAACTTGGCCGGCGGCATGAGACCCTCCGTTCCCAGATGTTCGAGGAACTCCTCCGCGAACCAGCGCGGTCCGGAGCCGGTGGGAAGCGGCCGCCGGGCGCGGTCGAGGGGCCGAGTACGTCTCCTGCCAGATGACGAGACGGGGGCACGGGCCCTCGGCGGGTCGATACGCGGACGCCAGGTCGCCGAAGTCGAGACGCCGGTGCGCCGGGACGAGGAGGACGAGGCCCTTGCGGTCGTTGTCGTGCGGCTGCGCGGCGTCCAGTGCGCGCCGGTACCGGCGAAGCTGGTCGGGGCCGCTCAGCGCGCTCTCGAGCTTGACCTCGACCCATGCCCGCGTGCTCGGGACCGCGCCGCGTCCCGCCGTCGCCTCGATGTCGACGATGCCGGCGGCGATCGGGACCTGGGCGCGGACGCTCACGGGAGCGCCGGCCGCGACGTCGGCGCCCCACGCCGCGAGCACGGAGCGAGCGAGCGGAACGCTCTGTGACAGCGTCGCCGCGAGGCCGGCCGTGAGCCGGTTCTCGCGCGGGTCGGCGCGCGCGCGGACGGCGTACCGCGTGAGCAGTTCGATGACGTTCGCGCCGGCCACGCAGCGAGGGTGCTCGCTTGTCCGGGTTCAGCGCCTCAGGGGCGTTCGTCTCGGGACGGCTGCGGGCGCGCTGCGCGCCGCGGCCTCCGTCACCGGCCGCCGGGAGACGTCCGTCGCCGCGCCACGACATCGTCGATCCACCGGCGCGCTTCGAGCGCCGCCGCGACGGCGACATCCGGGTGCTCGCCGGCGGTCAGCTACACCGAACCCGCTGTGCGGAGCGCGTCGTCGCGCGTCGGGCACAGCTGGAACCGCTGCGTCAGGTTCGTCATCTCGAGCAGCCGGCGGACGGGTCCGCCGGCGCAGACGACGACGAGCCGCTTGCCCGCCGCCTCGATCTCCCCGCCGGCCTTGAGGATCGTTCCGAGCGCCGTCGAGTCGATGAAGTCGACGTTGCCGAGGTCGAGGATGACCTGCGAGCCGGGCGAGGCGGCGGCCATGGCCAGGACGGTCGAGAGCTCGGGCGTCGCCGAGATGTCCAGCTCGCCGGTGACGGACACGAGGTGCCCCGTGTCGATCGGGTCGTGCTCCAGCGTGTACGCCATCGGTTGCGGACCCTACCCGAGTCAGCTAAAGGACGAAACGACAAAGGTTCAGGTCCGGCGGTACGCCACCGCGAGCGTCGCGCAGAGCAGCGCGGTGGCGCCGAGATAGCCGATCTCCGCGCGCAGCAGCGCGTCGTCCACCACCGGGGCGAAGAGCCAGGCGACGAACGCGGCGCCGGCGAGCAGCCAGGCGACCGCGGCGCGCCCCGCGTGGTCGCGCGCCAGCGCCGCCTGGTTGAGCGTCCCGGCCATCAGGTGGAAGCCCATCCCGAGCGCGACGAGCGCGAGCCCGGCGCGCCCGTAGCGCGCGCCGTCGTCGAACAGGAGGTCCATCGCCCACGGGCCGAGGACGAGCAGCCCGGCGGCGACCGCGAGGGCGAAGCCGGCGATGGCGAGCACGGTGACGCGGACGGCGCGGTGGACCTCGCCCCGGCTCGCGCGCGCCTCCAGCCCCGCGAGGTGCGGCAGCAGCGAGCCCTGCACGGCCTGGAAGAGCTGGAGCGGCGCGCGCGCGATGAGCAGGACGTTGAACACGAAGCCGGCGGCCGCGGCCTCGCCCGCGGTGATCTCCGTGGTGAGGACGGCGGCGTTGAGCAGCGTCTGCTCCGCGAGCATGATCGCGAGCACCGCCAGGGCGAAGCGCCCGCCGCGCCCGAGCCCGAGCTCGTCGTCGCCGGTCCGCCGCCGCGAGACCTGCGGCCGGCGCGCGAAGGCGAGCGGCACGACGACGAGCGAGACGAACGGCGCCGCGGCCATGCCGAGCGCCACGGCGGACTGGCCATCGGCGATGCCGACCGCGACCGCGAGCGCGAAGAGCAGGCGCGACGAGGACTCCATGAACACGAGCCCGCCGTACAGCCCGAACCACTCGTGCCCGGCGAGCCAGCCGCGCGCGAAGTAGCTGGCCCCGTAGGCGAGCACCCCGGCGACGAGGATCCAGTAGAGCGTCGCGGAGCCGTCGAAGAGGTCGTCCTGCACCGGCCCGCGCAGGGCGACCGCGGCGACCAGGAAGGCGGCCGCGAAGCCCGCCTGGATGAGCAGCGGCGCCCGCAGCGGGTGGTCGCTATGGAGCCCGCGCGCCCGGCGGTCGGCGATCGTGCGCGACAGCAGCTGCTCGATCGGCTTGTAGAGGACGGAGACGACGATGAACATCACCGACCACAGCAGCGAGATGTGCTTGTAGGCGACGTCCTCGAGGACGTAGGAGGCGACGGAGAAGTACGCGAAGGTGACGAGGCCGGTGGTGGCGAGCCCGACGGACAGGATCCGCGCGCCCCGGCCGTAGCCCGACTGGGCCGCCGCGGGCGGCGCCGCCGGGGGCGACGCGGCGGTCCTCACACCTTCGCGAGCACCATGGTCCATGGGAACGGCGCGCGCACCTCGACGACCTCCCCGTGGCGCGCGAGCTGCGACGCGATCCCGCGCCTGGACCAGTGGTTCACGTGGCCGGGGGTGTTGCCGAGCCGGCGGACGTAGGCGCCGCGCGCGACGTTGAGGACCCGCCACAACGGCTCGCGCGGGACGGACACGAGCAGGTGCCCGCCGCGCGCGCAGCGCGCCATCTCGGCGAGCGTGGCCTCCGGGTCCGGCACGTGCTCGAGCACCTCGAGCGCCGTGGCCAGGGCGAACTCGCCGCCGGCGAACGGGAAGGGCTCCTGGGCGCGCAGGATCCGGTACTCGAGGTTCGGGGCGCTGCGCCGCGCCCACTCGGCCTGCAGCGCCGGGTCCTCCAGGTCGAACCCGACGACGCGCGTGGCCGGCCGCGCGGCGGCCCAGCGGTGGGTGAGGATGCCCTCCCCGCAGCCCACGTCGAGCACGGACGCGGGGTCGACGCGCTCGAAGAGCTCGCCGAGCGCGCGCTCGAAGCCGGCCATGAGGCGGCGCACGACGGGGTTGCCGGAGCCGTACTTGTCGTAGGTGTTGCCGGTGACGGTGCCTTCGGCGTCGCGCGTGACGGTCGTGCTCACGGCGGGCTCCCCGCCGCCGTCACAGGCCCACCGCCTCGCGGTCGTCGCTGCGCCCGCGCGCGCCCGACCGCGCGCCGGTGGTCGGCGGCTGGCCGGTGGGCTCGGCGCCGGGCTCGTAGTGCGACGGCGGGACGCCGAGCTCGAGCTCGATCCGCCGCACGCGCTCGAACACCCGCTGCAGGGTCGTCCGCTGGGCCGACAGCAGGTCGCCGAGCACCCCCATCGCCGCGAGCACCATCGCGGCGTTGAACAGCACGGCGCCGAGGATGAGCGACTGCACGTGGCCCGCGCCGTCGCCCTGGATGAAGAACCACAGGAAGCGACCCCAGACGGCGACGGCGACGAGCCCGACGAGCACCGCCGCGGTGAGGAAGACCCGCAGCGGCTCGTACATCGCGTACACGCGGAAGATCGACAGCGCGTTGCGCCGGATGTAGCTCCACATCGACGGGAACAGGCGCGACTCGCGCAGCTGCTCGTTCGTCCGCACCGGCACGTGGTCGACCGCCACGAGCATCTTGCCCGCCTGAATGATCGTCTCGAGCGTGTAGGTGAACTTCGACACGACCTGGATGGCGAGCGCCGCCTCGCGGTTGTAGGCGCGGAAGCCGGAGGTCGTGTCGGGCACGGTCGTCGACGACGCCTGCCGCACCACCCAGGAGCCGAGCCGCTGCAGCGTCTTCTTCAGCGGCGAGAAGTGCTCGATCGTCTGCACCTCGCGGTCGCCCACCACCATGTCGGCGTTCCCGTCGAGGATCGGCTGGACGAGCCGGACGACGTCGCCGCCGTAGTACTGGTTGTCGGCGTCCGTGTTGACGATCACGTCCGCGCCGAGCTTCAGCGCGGCGTCGAGGCCCGCCTGGAACCCCCACGCGAGGCCCTTGTTGTTCGTCAGCCGGACGATGTGGTCGACGCCGTGCGCGCGCGCGACCTCGACCGTGCGGTCCGTCGAGCCGTCGTCGATCACGAGCCATTCCACGACGTCGAACCCCGGCACCTCGCGCGGGAGGTCCGCCAGGGTGACGGGGAGGGTCTTCTCCTCGTCCTTGCAGGGGACTTGGATGATGAGCTTCATTCGCCGGACCCTGGACGGTACAACGCCGGGCGGCCGCGCCCGCGCCCCCGGCCGGCGCGCTCCCGGCCCGCGGGGTGCGCCGCGGCGCTCCTGACGCCACGTACACTGTGCCCGCACAGTGACCACGCTCCTCGCCACCGACCGCGCACACCTCGAGCGTGCGATCGCGCTGGCGGAGGGCGGGCGCGGGCGCGTCAGCCCCAACCCGCTGGTGGGCGCGGTGATCGTCAAGGACGGGACCGTGATCGGCGAGGGCTTCCACGCCGCTTACGGGGAGGCGCACGCGGAGCGCGACGCGCTGGCGTCGTGCGGGGCCGCGGACGCCTCAGGCGCCACGCTGTACGTGTCGCTCGAGCCGTGCTGCCACCACGGCCGCACCCCGCCGTGCACGGACGCGATCCTCGCCGCCGGGATCCGGCGCGTCGTCGTCGCCTCGGACGACCCGACGGAGAAGGCCTCGGGCCGCGGCCTCGGGATCCTCCGCGACGAGGGCGTGGAGGTCGTGATGGCCGACGGGGACACCGCGGCCGCCGCGCGGCTGCTGAACCAGCCGTTCCGCAAGCACGCCCGCACCGGCCGCCCGCACGTGCTGTTCAAGTCGGCGATGACGCTCGACGGCAAGGTGGCCACGAGCACGGGCGACTCGAAGTGGATCTCCGGCGACGAGTCGCGACGGCTCGCGCACCACTGGCGCGCCGAGCGCGACGCCGTCGCGGTCGGCATCGGCACCGCGCTCGCCGACGACCCGCTGCTCACGGCGCGGATCGGCGCCGCGGTGCGCCAGCCGCGGCGGATCGTGTTCGACTCCGAGGGCCGGCTGCCGCTGGGCTCGCAGCTCCTGCGCGGGGCGCACGAGGCGCCGGTCACGGTCGTCGTCTCGCGCGCCGCCTCGCGCCTGCGCACGGACGCGCTCGAGGTCGCGGGCGCCGACGTGGTGGTGGCGACGGGGGAGAACGAGCCCGCCCGCGTCCGCTCCGCGCTCACGCAGCTCGGCGCGGACGGCATCACCTCGCTGCTGCTCGAGGGCGGCCCGCGGCTCGCCGGGGCGTTCTTCGACGCCGGCGAGGTCGACGAGCTGCGCCTGTTCGTCGCCCCGGTCGTCCTGGGCGGCTCGAGCGCGCGCGACCCGCTCGAGGGCGAGGGCGTGGAGCAGATCGCGCAGGCCACGCGCGCGCTCGCGCTCGACGTCGAGCGCGTCGGGGAAGATGTGCTGGTCCGCGCACGTCTCAGGGAGTGGTGATGGGTCGCGGCGCGACGAGCTCGACGGGACGGGCGTGACGATGTTCACGGGCCTCGTCCGGGACCTCGGGACGATCGCGGCCGCCGAGCGGAACGGCGACGGCGCGCGGATGGTGATCGCCACGGCGCTCGCGCGGGAGATCGGCGAGGGCGACTCCGTCGCCGTGAACGGGGTCTGCCTGACCGCGACCGCGGTGGACCGCGACGGCGGCTCGTTCGCCGTCGACGTCATGCGCGAGACGCTCGTGCGCTCGTCGCTCGGCGAGGTCGAGCCCGGGAGCAGGGTCAACCTCGAGCTCTCGTTGAAGGTGAGCGACCGGCTCGGCGGCCACATCGTGCAGGGCCACGTCGACGGCCTCGGCGCGGTCCGCGAGGTCCGCGACGACGGGTTCGCGCGGGTGCTCGCGATCGGCGCGCCCGCGGCGCTGATGCGCTACGTGGTCGAGAAGGGGTCCATCGCCGTCAACGGGGTCTCGCTCACGGTGGTCGAGGCGGGGAAGGACTGGTTCTCCGTCTCCCTGATCCCCGAGACGCTCGAGCGGACCACCCTGGGCGCCGCCGCTGCGGGCGCGCCGGTCAACCTGGAGGTCGATGTGGTGGCGAAGTACGTCGAGAAGCTGGTGGCGCGATGAGCGGGCCGTTCTCCACGATCGAGGAGGCCATCGAGGAGATCCGCGCGGGCCGCATGGTCGTGGTCTGCGACGACGAGGACCGCGAGAACGAGGGCGACCTCACGATGGCCGCCCAGTTCGCGACGCCCGAGGCGATCAACTTCATGGCGCGCGAGGGCCGCGGGCTGATCTGCCTCGCGCTCACGCCCGACCGCTGCGACGAGCTGGGGCTCGACCTCATGGCGGCGAAGAACGAGTCGCCGTTCGAAACGGCGTTCACCGTGTCGATCGAGGCGCGGTCCGGCGTGACCACCGGCATCTCGGCGGCCGACCGCGCGCGCACGATCCAGGTGGCGATCGATCCCGGCTCCTCGCCGCGCGACCTCGTCCAGCCCGGCCACGTGTTCCCGCTGAAGGCGAAGGCCGGCGGCGTGCTGGAGCGCACGGGGCAGACGGAGGCCGCGGTCGACCTCGCGCGGCTCGCCGGCGTGAATCCGGCCGGCGTGATCTGCGAGGTCATGAACGACGACGGGACGATGGCGCGCATCCCGGACCTCGAGCGCTACTGCGCCCGCCACGGCCTCAAGTTGGTCACCGTGGCGGACCTCATCGCCTACCGCCGCCGCCACGACAAGCTCGTGGAGCGGGTCGTGGAGACGCGGCTGCCCACCGGCTTCGGCGAGTTCACGGTCGTCGGCTACCGCTCGCTCGTCGACGACAAGCACCACGTCGCCATGGTCAAGGGCGACGTCGCCGGGCGCTCGGACGTGCTCGTCCGCGTGCACTCGGAGTGCCTCACCGGGGACGTCTTCCACTCCCTGCGCTGCGACTGCGGCGAGCAGCTCGAGTCGGCGCTGTCGATGATCGAGGACGAGGGGCTCGGCGTCCTGCTCTACCTCGCGCAGGAGGGCCGCGGGATCGGGCTGCTGAACAAGCTGCGCGCCTACAACCTGCAGGACAAGGGCTACGACACCGTCGACGCGAACCTCGAGCTCGGCCTGCCGGTCGACCTGCGCGACTACGGCATCGGCGCGCAGATCCTCGCCGACCTCGGGCTCGGCAGCATCCGCATCCTCACGAACAACCCGAAGAAGATCCGCGGCCTCGAGGGCTACGGGCTGTCGGTGACCGAGCAGGTGCCGATCGTGCACGCGCCGAACCCGCACAACGAGGCCTACCTCCGGGCGAAGCGCGAGCGGCTCGGGCACGCGATCCACCATCAGGCGCTGGCGCTCGACGAGGAGCTCGTCCACGCCGAGCAGGAGCGCGACCGGCGGCGCGCCCGCGGGGGGCGATGACCGCGGGCCGGTACGCGATCGCCGTCGGCCGCTTCTACGAGGACCTCGCGCGGCGGCTCGTCGAGGGCGCGCAGGGCGCCTTCGCCGCCGCCGGGGCGACCGCCGACGTCTTCGACGTACCCGGCGCCTTCGAGCTGCCGCTCGCCGCGCGCTATCTCGCGGAAAGCGGCCGCTACGCCGGCGTCGCGTGCCTCGGCGCGGTCATCCGCGGGGAGACGGACCACTACGACTACGTCTGCGCGGAGGCGGCGCGCGGGATCCAGGACGTCCAGCTGCGCACCGGCGTCCCGTGCGCGTTCGGCGTCCTCACGGTCGAGTCGATGGAGCAGGCGCTCGCCCGGGCCGGCGGCGGGAAGCGCGACCAGGGCGCCCATGCGGCCGAGGCGGTGCTGCAGATGGCGGCGCTGCGCGCCGAGCTGGCCTGACGGCGTCCCGGGGCTCAGCTGCCCGCGGCGGCGCGGCGGGCCCGGCGCAGCTCGGCCTCGACCGTCGCCCGCTGGTCGTCCGGGAAGCGCTGGAGGCGCTCCTCGAGCACGGCGACGGCCTGCTGCGGGTCGCCCGTCAGCCGCAGGGCGCGCGCGTACTCGTACAGCGCGTAGGCGCACGGGCTCACCTGCGTGGAGCCCTGGCAGAGCTCGACCGCCCGCTGGGCGACCGGGAGGGCCTCGGCGTAGCGGCCCTGGTTGTTGAGGTTGAAGGCCTGCACCTGCAACGCGGCGGGGTTCCCGCCGCTCGCGCCGCCGCCGCCGCCGCCGCCGCTCGGCGTCGCGGTCGGCTCGGGGGTGGGCTCGGGCGTCGCCTCCGGGGTCGGCTCGGG
>DATMVH010000305.1:0-2204 GCA_035563395.1 Solirubrobacteraceae bacterium | reverse complement strand
CGCCGCCGGCGCCGTCGACACCGCCGCCCTCGCGGCCGGCGCGGTGACCGGCGCGAAGCTCGCCGACGGCGCCGTCGACGGCGCGAAGCTCGCGCCCGGCGCGGTCACCACCGCCGCCATCCTCACCGCGGCCGTGGACGGGACCAAGCTCGCCAACGGCGCGGTCGGGACGCTCAAGCTCTCCGACGGATCGATCACGAACGCGAAGCTCGCGGACAACGCGGTCGACTCGACGAAGATCGCCGACGGCCAGGTCGGGACGCTGGACATCGCCGGCAGCGCGATCGACTCCCTCCGCATCGCGCCGTTCGGCGTCGACACCGCCGACATCGCCAACGACGCCGTCACCACGGGCAAGCTCGCGACCGGCGCCGTCGACAGCGCGCGGATCGCGAACGGCTCGATCCAGGCCGAGGACCTCCAGAACGACGCCGTGCGCAGCGCCGCGATCGCGGACGGCCAGGTCGGCGCGAGCGAGCTCGCGAGCGGCGCGGTGACCGGCGCGAAGGTCGAGAACGGCTCGCTGGGGCTGGCGGACTTCGCCGCGCCGGACGGCTCCGGCGGCGTGCTCGTCGGCTCCGTGCCGGTGTCGCTCACCACGTGGGCGCCGGGCTGCACGCCGATCACCGTGCCCAACGTGCCGGGCGTGCAGGTCGGGGACCGCGTGATCCTCACGCCGGACGCCACGCTCGACCCGGGCCTCATCGTGCAGCCGCTGCTGCAGCCGGCCGCGGGCGCGCTCTCGTTCCGCATCTGCAACGTCAGCGGCGCAAACCCGCTGACCACGACGGGCACGCCCAGCGTCGGCTACGTGGTGGTCCGATGACGCGGCTTCGCCTCACCGTGGCGGCCGTCCTGGCCGGTGCGCTGCTCCTCGCCCTCGCCCTCAGCCTCGCCGTCGCAGGCGGCGGGGACGAGCGGGCGGACGCGCGGACCTTCACGGCGCGCGACGGGGCGTACACCATCGCCACGCCGCAGGGCTGGACGGCCGTCGCCGACGGGCCGGCCGCCACGGTCCTCCAGCGCGCCGACAAGCGCGGCGTGGTCGTGATCCGCCGCCGCGCGGCGGTCGGCGCGAAGCTCGACGCGGTGGCCGTCCGGCTCGAGCAGAGCCTGCGCAACCGGCTCGCGGACTTCCGCCCCGCCGGCGCGCGGGTCGCCACCGTCGGCGGTCGCGACCGGCTCGTCTACACCTTCGTCCGCCCGCGCGCGAACAAGGTCCAGAGCATCGTCGTCGCGCCCGCCGGCGACCGCGCGTACACGCTCGACGTGGTGGCCGACGGCGATGCGCCCGACGTCGCCCGGGAGCTGGGCAGCATGCTGACCTCCTTCGCCCTCCAGAGCTAAAGCGCCACGGCGGCCGCACCGATGTCCCTCTCCAGCATGCGGGTCACCTCCACACCGGGAGCCGACGCGCTCGCCACGGCGCGAGCGATGCGCGCCACGGCCGGCACGCCGGCTCGCTCCCTCTTCGCGACGGCGCTCGCCGGCGCCACCTCGTCCGGCGGCGTGACCGCGTCCGCGGCCACCACGCGGACCACCCAGACCACCGCCGCGACGTCCCCCACCGCGACGGCGGCGAAGGAGGAGACCCGCCCCGTCGAGGGCAAGCCGTACGAGGAGATCCTCTCCGGGCCGCGGAACGGCATGTTCGTCAACCGCTCCGGCAACTCCCGCGACGGCGAGGCGTTCGTCCTGGTGAAGAAGGACGGCCGCGACGTCCACATCTACGGCAGCGGCAAGAACCGCGAGACGGTCGTCGTCTGGCACGACGAGGACAAGAAGCCGACGGCGGGCGCCGACGGCGTGCCCGCCGGCGAGGTGTCCGCCCCCGTGCCCGGCAAGCTCTACGACGAGATCACCGCCGGCCCGCGGAACGGCATGTTCATCAACCGCTCGGGCAACGTGCGCGACGGCCTGCCCTTCGTCCTCGTCCGCCACGAGCACAGCGAGGACCACGTCTACGGCAGCGGCAAGGAGCGGCAGGTGGTCCGCGTGTGGGACGAGGGCTACGGGCCCGAGGACCGGGCCGCCACCGGCGGCCACACGGCCGCGGCGCAGCCGAGCTAGAACCGCGCCGGGTCGAGTGCCGGCGGCGGCGCCGGCGTCCTGCCGAGGACGAGATCGGCGACGAGCCGCGCCGAGGCCGGGCCGAGGGAGATGCCCCACGGGCCGTGACCGGCGGCGACGAACACCCGCTCCGA
>DATMVH010000304.1:0-2341 GCA_035563395.1 Solirubrobacteraceae bacterium | reverse complement strand
CCGCGCGGACCTGCGGGCGGCGTGACGGCGGCGCGGCGCGCCACGCGGCGAGGAGCCGCGCGAGGCGCGCGACCACCGGGCTCAGGCCGCGGCGCCCAGCTCGCCGAGCGCCGCGAGGACGACGTCGTCGTGGGTCTTCGGCGACACCTTGGGGAAGACCTTGGCGATCCTCCCGTCCGCGTCGATCACGTACGTCGCGCGCTGGACGCCCCAGTAGGTCTTGCCGTAGTTCGTCTTCTCCGTCCACACGCCGTAGCGCTCGGACACCGCGTGGTCCGCGTCGGCGAGCAGCCGGAAGGTCAGCGACTGCTTGTCGTGGAACTTCGCCACCCGCTCGACCGGGTCGGGCGAGACGCCGAGGACGACGGCGCCGGCGGCGTCGTAGTCGGCCTGGTGGTCGCGGATGCCGCACGCCTGGGTGGTGCATCCCGGGGTGTCCGCCTTGGGATAGAAGTAGAGCACCACGGTTCGGCCGGCGAAGTCCGACAGCGAGACGGGCGCGCCGGTGTGGTCCGGAAGGGTGAAGTCGGGAGCGGTCTGTCCGGTTTCGAGCATGCCCCTGAGCCTACGCGCTGTCACTTCAGCAGCCGCGAGAGCCGGCGGTCCTTCAGCACCCGGTCCTCCGTCTGGCAGTGCGGGCAGTAGCTCATGACGTAGTCCTCGTAGAAGACCGCCTCGAGCACCGTCTCGCAGTTCGGGCACGGCTCCCCCTGGTGCGCGTGCACCCGCGTCGGCTTGGGGAACTTCTCCGGCAGCGGGAGGTCGACGAGCGCCTCGTAGCGCTCGATCACCCGGCCCAGCTCGCTTGCCATGGCCGCGCGCAGCGCGTCCGCCTCCGCATCCGAGAGATCGTCGCCGCGCTTGAACGGCGACAGGCGCGCGACGTTGAGGATCTCGTCGACCCACGTGCGGCCGATGCCGGTGACGACCTGCTGGTCGCGCAGGAGGGAGTGCAGCGGCCGCGGCACGTCGAGCAGCTCGCGCAACGGCGGCGGGTCCGGCCAGGCCTCTGGCCCGAGGCCCTGCAGCGCCTCGTCGCCCTCGACGTCCTCGGCGCGCAGGACTTTGACCCACGCAGCCTGCTTGGTGCCGAACTCGCGCAGCCGCAGCTCGCGGCCCTCCGGCAGCCGCACGAGCAGCCGCGAGGTCTTGTCGCGCAGCGCCGCGCGCTTGGGGTGCAGCTGCATGCGCCCCGCGGACATCAGGTGCAGCAGCACCACGACGTCGCCGAGCTCGAGGAAGAGCAGCTTGCCGCGCCGTCGCACGCCCGTGAACGCCCGCCCCTCGAGCGCGTGGAGCGGCGGATCGAAGGTCTTCAGCGCGTTGATGCCGGGCGCGAGGACGGACTCCACGACCTCGCCGCGGAGCGCCGGCTCGAGCCGGCGGGCGGTGATCTCCATCTCCGGAAGCTCGGGCACGCCACCACTCTAGAGTGGTGCGCGCCATGGATCCGTGGGTGCAGGGGGCCGCGGCCGAGATCGCGCGCCGCGCCGAACGCGAGCTGGAGGCCCTCGTGGCCGTCTCCTCGCCGTCCGGCGACGTCCACGGGGCGGAGGAGTGCGCGGCCGTCTGCGCCGCCCTGCTGCCCGACGACGCGGTCGTCGAGCGGATCCCGTGCTCGTCGGCGGGCCACGCGCCCGACCTGGTGGCGCGCCTGCGCGGGAACGGCACGCGGCGGGTGCTCCTGCTCGGGCACCTCGACACGGTGGTGGCCACGGAGCGCCACAAGCCGCTGCGGCGGGAGGACGACCACCTGATCGGGTCGGGGTCGGTCGACATGAAGGGCGGCGTCGTGCTCGCGCTCGGCGTGCTGCGGGCGCTCGCGCGGCGCCCCGAGACCTACGCCGAGGCCGCCCTGCTGATCGTCTGCGACGAGGAGTGGCGCAGCGCGCCGTTCGCGCACGTCGAGCGCTTCGCCGGCTGGAACGCGTGCCTCTGCTTCGAGGCCGGCGAGCTCACGGCGGACGGGCACGAGGGCGTCGTCGTCCGGCGCAAGGCGGCGGGCACGATCCGCATCGTCGCGCACGGGCGCGCCGCGCACTCCGGGTCGGCCCCCGACCGCGGCCGCAACGCGCTGCTCGCGCTCGCGGCCGCGGCCCAGGCCGTCGCCGCGTGCCACGATCCGGCCGGCCCGTCGCGCCTGACGGCCGTCCCGACGATCCTCCGCTCCGGCGACGCCTTCAACGTCGTTCCCGGCTCGGGCGAGCTGTTCTGCGATCTGCGCGCGGACGACGAGGACGCCATCCACGCCGCCATGTCCGCCATCCCGCGCGAGCACGGCGGGGTGACGCTCGACCCCGAGCTCGCTCGCCTGTGGCCGGGCATGCACTCCGAGGGGGCG
>DATMVH010000303.1:0-13435 GCA_035563395.1 Solirubrobacteraceae bacterium | reverse complement strand
CCGTCACGCTCGGGCCCGTCACGGGCGCCGTGCGGCTCATCGGCGAGCCCCGGCCGCGCCGCTTCGCCGACTTCCACGTGACCGCGGATCCCGTCACCCTCGCGGCCCTCGTGGCCGGCGCGGAGCGCCGCCTGGCGCGCTGGCGCGGACCTGTCCGCGTGCGCGGCCGCCGCCGGTCGGCCGAGGCGCTCGCGGAGGCGCTCCGCACCGCGGACCTCAGCCTGGCCGGCGCCGTCCGGGCGGGCGCCGCCCCGCCGCCCGAGCTCGTCTTCCGCGCCTTCGCCTACGCGATCGATCCGGCGTGGACCCGCGGGCACCGCTTCTCCGTCGCCCAGCACGTGACCGGCGACCCGCCGGCGATCAGCCACATCGTCGTCCGCGACGGTCTGCGCGTCCACGTGCGCCGCACGCCGCCGACCGGCGGGCCCGACGCCACGGTGACGATGAGCCCGGCGGCGTTCGCGGCGCTCCTGCGGGGCGAGATGCCGGCGGGCGGCGAGCGCCCCGTGGTCCGCGGCGACCGCCGGGCCGTGGCCGTGCTGAAGGCGTGGACGGACCGCGCGCAGGGCCTGGGCGCCTGACCGGCCACGGATTGCCGCACGCAGCGGGGCGGCGCGCGCGGATCGTCCGACCCGCCGCCTAGGCTTCCTTCCTCCAGTGACCACGCCCGCCTGCGCCCACCTCCACGTCCACTCCGAGTACTCGCTGCTCGACGGCGCGTGCAAGATCGACAAGCTCGCCGCCCGCGCCGCCGAGTTCGACCAGCCCGCGCTGGGGCTGACCGACCACGGCGTCATGAACGGCTCCGTCGAGCTTTTCAAGGCCTGCCGCAAGCACGGCGTCAAGCCCATCCTCGGCCTCGAGGCCTACTACGTCGACGACCGCACGGTCCGCGAGGGGCGGATCGAGCGCAACCACCTCACGCTGCTCGCCCGCGACGACGAGGGCTTCAAGAACCTCACGAAGCTCTCCAGCGCGGGCTTCCTCGAGGGCCTGCATCGCGGCAAGCCGGGCGTCGACATGGAGCTGCTCGAGCGCCACGCCGCCGGCGTCATCGCCCTGTCGGGCTGCCTCGCCTCGCGCGCCTCGCGCCGGATCGTCGAGGGCCGCCAGGCGGACGCGCGCGCCCATCTCGACGACCTCGTGCACGTCTTCGGGCCCGACAACGTCTACTTCGAGGTCCAGCGCAACGGCATCGCCGAGCAGGAGCAGGTCAACGAGGCGATCATCCGCTTCGCCCGCGAGATGGGGCGCCCGCTGGTGGCGACGGCCGACGTGCACTACCTGCGCCGCGAGGACTACCACCACCACGCGGCGCTGCTCTGCGTTCAGACGAAGTCGACGCTGGCGCAGCCGAAGATGTCGTTCGAGGCGAACGAGTTCTATCTGAAGAGCTCGGACGAGATGGCGTCGTCGTTCGCCGATCTGCCGGAGGCGCTCGCGTCCACGCTCGAGATCGCGGACCGCTGCGACGTGTCGCTGGAGCTCGGCGGCCAGCTCATCCCGCGGTTCGACACGCCGGACGGCCAGCCGGAGCGCGAGTACCTGCGCACGCTCGTCGAGGCGGGCCTGCGCCGCCGCTACGGCGATCCGGTCCCGGCGGCCGCCACGGAGCGGGCCGACATGGAGCTCGCGGTGATCGACCGCATGGGTTTCTCCGCCTACTTCCTGATCGTGTGGGACTTCGTGAACTACGCGAAGTCCAACGGGATCGCGGTCGGGCCGGGGCGCGGCTCCGCGGCCGGCTCGATCGTCGCCTACTCCCTCCAGATCACGGACGTGGATCCGCTCCGCTACGACCTGCTGTTCGAGCGGTTCCTGAACGCCGAGCGCGTGTCCATGCCGGACATCGACATCGACTTCTCCGTGCGCGGCCGCGAGCGCGTGATCCGCTACGTCACCGAGAAGTACGGCGCCGACCGCGTCGCGCAGATCATCACCTTCGGCAAGATGTTCCCGCGCGCGGCCACGCGCGACGCGGCGCGCGTCCTCGGCCACGAGTACGCCATCGGCGATCGCCTCGCCAAGCTCATCCCCGACCCGCAGCAGGGCCGGCCGCCGAGCTTCGCGGAATGCCTGCAGCCGGGCGCCGAGCTCGCCGCCGAGGTGGCGAAGGACGCCACGGCCAAGCAGATCGTCGACGTCGCGCAGGGGCTCGAGGGCATCGTCCGCAACGCGTCCATCCACGCCGCCGCGGTGGTCATCGCCGATCGCCCGCTCACGGACATCGTCCCGCTCCAGCTCGCCGACGCCGGGACGGCGGAGGACGGCGCCAAGATCTACCGCACCGTCACCCAGTACTCCATGAAGCCGATCGAGGAGATCGGCCTGCTCAAGATGGACTTCCTGGGCCTGCGCAACCTTGACGTGATCGAGGACGCGCTGGACATCGTCGAGCGCTCCACGGGCGCGCGGCCCGACATGACGACGCTGCCGCTCGACGACGCGAAGACCTACGAGATGATGGCCCAGGGCGACGCCGTCGGGGTGTTCCAGTTCGAGTCGGAGGGCATGCGCGAGGCCTTGCGCAAGGTCCAGCCGACGGAGTTCGAGGACCTCGTGGCGCTCGTCGCGCTGTACCGCCCGGGCGCGATGGACCAGATCCCGACGTACGCGCGCGGCAAGCGCAATCCGGAGGCGGTGACCTTCGTCGACGAGCGCCTGCGGCCGATCACGGAGTCGACGAAGGGCGTCATCCTCTACCAGGAGCAGGCGATGCAGATCGCCAAGTCGCTCGCCGGCTTCTCCGGGCCGAAGGCGGACGACCTGCGCAAGGCGATCGGCAAGAAGAACCGCGAGGCGATGGCGAAGCTGAAGCCCGAGTTCGTCGCGGGCTGCCGCGCTTCCGGCACCGCCGAGGACGTCATCGAGCTGCTGTGGTCCACGAACGAGAAGTCGGCGGACTACTCGTTCAACAAGTCCCACGCGGCGTGCTACGCGCTCATCGCGTACCGCACGGCGTGGCTGAAGGCGAACTTCCCGGCCGAGTACATGGCCGCGCTCATCTCGTCGGTGATGGACACGAAGGACAAGGTGCCGTTCTTCGTCAACCAGGCCGAGAGCATGGGGATCGAGATCCTCCCGCCGGACGTCAACGACTCCGATCACGAGTTCGTCGTCGTAGACGGGAACATCCGCTTCGGGCTCGACGCGGTGAAGGGCGTCGGCTACGCGGCGGTGGAGGCGATCAAGAAGGCGCGCGAGGAGGGCGGGCCGTTCGCGTCGCTGTGGGACTTCTGCGAGCGCGTCGACTGCCGCACGGTGAACAAGAAGTCGATCGAGGCGCTGATCAAGTGCGGCGCGTTCGGGTCGACGGGAGCCAGCCGGCGCGGGATGCTCGCCGTGCTGGAGTCCGCGCAGGCCGCCGGCCAGAAGGCCCAGCTCGACGCGCAGATCGGCCAGGGCTCGATCTTCGACCTCGGCGGCTTCGGCACGGACGGCGGCGCGGCGCCGGCCTTCGCCGCGCCCGCGCACCCACCGATCCCGCCCGAGGAGTTCGACCGCCCGCAGATGCTCGCGATGGAGAAGGAGTCGATCGGGCTCTTCATCACCGAGCACCCGCTCAAGCGCGTCCGCGACGCGCTCCGGGTCAAGGGCGACACGACGTGCGCCGAGGTGCCGGAGCGGCGCGACGGCGAATGGGTGAAGGTCGGCGGGATGCTCGCCGCCTGCAAGAAGATCAAGACCCGCTCGGGCTCGACGGTGATGTTCGCCACGCTCGACGACCTCGACGGTCAGGTGGAGCTGCTCGTCTTCGAGAAGGTCATCGCGGCCGCCGAGGCGGCGCTGCAGCCCGACCAGATCGTCATGGTGCGCGGCACGGTGGACAAGGGGGAGGGCGGCAAGGTCTGCGTGAAGGTCGCGGACGTCGAGGTCTTCGACCCGTCGGAGGCGGAGATCGCGCGGGCCGCGGAGCAGGCCGCCGTTCTCGCCGCCGCCCGGGCGCCGCGGCCGCTCCACCTGCGCGTCGACGCCGGTCGTCTCCCCGCGACGGTGATCGACGAGCTCAAGCGCATCTTCGAGGACTTCCCGGGCGAGTCCGAGGTCGTCCTCGAGGTCCACACCCGCACGGGCATGCGCCGCCTGCGCTTCGGCACCGGGTACCGGGTGGCCGGCCGCAACGCCGCCCTTAAGGCGGAGCTCGACCGCGTGCTCGGCGGCGCGGTCGTGCCCGTGGCCCAGGCGGTCGCGTAGCGGCGGTCGCGGCGGTCAGCCGGCCGTGGACTGGTCTGCGTCGGCCCACGCGCCCTCCCCGGCCGCGCCCGGCAGCCGAGCGAGCAGCCCGTCGAGCGTTTCCAGCTCCTCGGCGGAGAACCGCGCGGTGAACAACGCGGCGACGTCGTCGTGGTGGGTCCGGCGCGCCGCCGACAGACGGCGCGCGCCGGCGTCCGTGAGCTCGGCGTACACGACACGCGCATCGGCGTCCGACCGCGCGCGGTCGACGAGCCCGGCGCGCTCCAGCGGCTGGAGCAGGCGCGTGACGCCGCCTTGCGTCAGGAGCACCTTCGCCGCGAGGTCCACGCGGCGCATGCGCCGCTCAGGCGCATCGGCGAGCGCGAGCAGCACCTCGTAGCCGCGGAGGCCGAGGCCGTGCTTGTCCCGCAGCTCGGCGTCCATGCGGCGGGTCAGCTCGGCGTGCGCGCGGAGGAAGCGCACCCATGCGGACGGGACAGCGTTGCTTGACATCTCAAGCGTCTCCTGAGACCCTGATCCTTGACAGCTCAAGCTTATCGCCGAAGGAGAACCCATGACGCTGGTCACACCGGAATCCGCCGCCGCCCCCCTGACCGGTCGCTGGGAGGTCGACGCCGACCACAGCACCATCGAGTTCCGCGTCCGCCACGCCGGGCTCGCCCGCGTGCGCGGCGTCTTCCAGGACGTCGAGGGCGTCCTCGAGGCCGGGCCGGACGGTTCGGTGGCCGCGCGCGGGTCCGTCCGCACCGCCTCGCTCACCACGCGCGTGGCCGCGCGCGACGAGCACCTGCGGTCCGAGGACTTCTTCGACGTGGAGCGGCATCCGCTGATCACGTTCGCCTCGACGGCCATCGAGATCGGCTCCGACGGCGCCGTCTCCGCCCGTGGCGACCTCACCATCCGCGGCATCACGCGGGCCGTCGAGCTGCACGGTCGGTTCCTGGGCACCGGCCGCGACGACGAGGGCGCCGAGCGGGCAGGCATCGAGGTCGCCGGCACGCTCGACCGGCGCGACTTCGGCCTGACGTGGAACGCGGCCGTCGACGGCGGCGGGCTGCTCGTCGGCAACCGCGTCGACTTGTCGCTCGAGCTCTCGGCGGTCCGCAGCGCCGACGCCGGCAGCGCCTGACGGCGGCGGCCGGGCGCCACCGCTGACCGGGGAAGCGATCCTCGCTTCCCCGGCTGCGCGGTCGGAGGACGGCGTCCATGCCCTCGCGCCGTCCGTGGCGCCGCGTCCCCGCCGGTCCCTCGGCGCGGGCGCATCGGTGCCTGCTCTAGCGACACTGCGCGCCGGTCCGTATTCCGGATCACCGACGAATGTGTCCGCCTGCGCGCGGCCGACGGGCCAGCCCGGGTACGCCGGCGACTCCATCTGCGTCGCCGCACGGAGCCCGTCTGGCGCCGTGGCTCGGCCGGCTACCGCCGCGCGGCGAGGCCCTCGTCTCGCAGCGCCATCGCCGTCGCGATGTCGTCCGCGTCGACCGCCTTGCCCTTCGCGCCCGGGCCCTCGAGCACGCACGGCATCCCCTCGAACCGCGGCTCGGACAGGAACGCGGCGCAGCCCTCGCGGCCGATCTCCCCGTCGCCGAGGCTCGCGTGGCGGTCGCGGTTGGAGCCCAGCGGCGCGGCGGAGTCGTTCACGTGGAGCGACCCCAGCCGGTCGAGCCCCACCACGCGGTCGAACTCGTCGAGCACCGCGGCGAGCGCCTCCGGCGTGCGGACGTCGTAGCCCGAGGCCAGCAGGTGGCAGGAGTCCAGGCACACGCCGAGGCGCGGGTCGCCGCCGGCGAGCTCGATGACCCGCGCGAGCTCCTCGAACGAGCGGCCGAGCGTCCCGCCGGCGCCCGCGGTGTCCTCCAGGTGCAGCGGGCACTTCTCCGACTCGGCCAGCGCCTCGACGATCACCGCCGCCGCCCGCTCGAGCGCCGGCGGCACGGCGCCGCCGTTCTTCAGCGCCGAACCCGGATGCAGCACCACGGCGTGCGCGCCGAGCAGCGCGCCCGCGCGCAGCGAGCTGGTCAGCGAGGCGTGCGACTTCGCCCGGATCTCCTCGTCCTCGGACGCCGGGTTCAGGAGGTAGACGGCGTGGACCAGCAGCGCGTCGACGTCGCTGTCGTCCATCGCCGCGTGGAAGTCCGCGACCTCTTCCTCGGAGTACTCGCGCGGCTTCCACGCACGCGGGTTCTGGTTGAAGATCTGGATCGAGCGGCAGCCGCGCTCGACCCCGCGCTCGACGGCCTTGGCCGGTCCGCCGGCAGGGGAGACGTGCGCACCGATCAACATGCGGTCGGCGGTTCTAGCATCTTGCCCCGACATGCGCGTGCGCTTCGCCCCCTCGCCCACGGGCGCGCTCCACATCGGGGGCGCGCGGACCGCGCTCTACAACTGGCTCCTCGCCCGCGGTCGCCGCGCGGAGATGGTCCTGCGGATCGAGGACACCGACCGCGAGCGCTCCACGCCCGAGAACGTCGAGCAGATCTTCGACGCCCTCGCGTGGCTCGGGATCGACTGGGACGGCGATCCCGTCTTCCAGTCCGCCCGCGCCGCCCGCCATGCCGAGGTGGTCGCGCAGCTGCTCGCCGGCGGCCACGCGTACCGCTCGACGGCGGGCCCCGAGGAGGTACGAGCCTACAAGGAGGCGCACGACAACCGTGGCTTCCGCGGCGAGGACGAGGGCACGGGCGCCGTCCGGCTGCGGGTGCCGGACGAGGGCTCGACGATCGTGAGAGACGTCGTGCGCGGCGAGACGGCGTTCGAGAACGCGCTGCAGGACGACCTTGTCATCGCGCGGGCCGACGGCACGCCGCTCTACCACCTCGCGGTGGTCGTCGACGACCTCGACGCGGGCATCACCCACGTCGTCCGCGGCGCGGACCATTACTCCAACACGCCCAAGCACGTGCTCATCCAGCGCGCGCTCGGGGCCGAGCCGCCCGTCTACGCCCATCTGCCGCTGCTCCACGGTCCCGACGGCAAGAAGCTGTCCAAGCGCCACGGCGCCGCCTCCGTGCAGGAGCTGCGTGAGCGCGGCTACCTCCCGGAGGCGGTCCGCAACTACCTCGCGCTGCTCGGATGGGGCCACGACGACGAGACGACGTTCTTCTCGACGGAGGAGCTCGTGCGGCTGTTCTCCCTGGAGCGCGTGTCGAAGTCGCCGGCGGTCTTCGACGAGCAGAAGCTGCGCTGGATGAACGGCCGCTACCTCCGGGAGCTGGAGGTCGCCGAGCTGACGGCGCGCCTGGAGGCGCTCACCGGCCGGGCCGGCCTGGGCCCCGCCGTGGCGATCACGCAGGACAAGATCTCCACGCTCGACGAGTTCTGGCCGCTGGCGCGCGCCTTCTTCGAGGGGCCGGTCGACGATCCGGCGGCGTGGGAGAAGTTCGTCGCCACGGAGACAGGGCGCGCGGCGCTCGCCGCGGTGCGGGAGGCGCTCGGGTCGCTGTCCGAGCCGTGGACCGCGGACACGGTCGAGACGGCGCTGCGCGGCGCGGTGGAGCGCACCGGATTCAAGGCCAAGCAGGTGTTCCAGCCGGTACGCGTGGCCCTCACGGGGACGACGGTCTCACCCGGCATCTTCGAGACGGTGGCGCTGCTCGGGCGGGCCGAGTCGCTCACTCGCCTCGACGCAGCCCTCGACGGCCGCCGGGCCGCCTGATACATAGCCTGCGCACGTCGTCGGGCCACGGCCGCTCAACACCGGTCCTCCGGCTGCCGATGTGCGTTAAAGGAGCGAATCAGCTGACCGTTCGCGACCCTCCAGATCGCCCGCCCGTGACCGATGAAGAGCCTATGAGCCCTACCACGTCCGCCGCCCCGGCCGCCCGCCGCTCTGCGACCGCCCGGAGCAGCGAGCCGTACGCGCTCGTCGGCCCTCCCCGCAACGAGGGCCACGGCAAGCGCCTGACGGCGGCGTTCGAGGCGCTCGAGGTCTTCCCGGCGCTCGCCGAGTCACGCAACCGCGTCCTGGCCCTCATCGCCGAGGACCGCCCGTCGACCGGCGACGTCGTGCAGGCGATCGAGTCCGACGTCGCGCTGGTCATCGCGGTCCTGCGCCTGGCCAACCGCGCCGAGAGCCCGCGCCGCGGCCAGGTCGAGAGCATCGTCGGCGCCGTCGAGGTGCTGTCGCCGGAAGCGGTCCAGAACCTCGCCTCGAGCGCGGAGACGTTCGAGTTCTTCGAGCGCGGCAAGACGTGGGACGCCGCCCCGGAGCGCTTCCGTCTCCACGCCGTCTCCGTCCAGCGCGCCGCCGACCGCCTCGCGAGCGCCGCGGACTACCCGCATCGCGACCGCCTGCTGGTCACCGCGCTGCTGCACGACATCGGCAAGCTCGTGCTCATGCACGCCTATCCCGGCTATCCGAAGCAGGTCCACGGGCCCGCGCGGACGCCGGAGGAGCGGCTCCACTACGAGCGCCGGGAGCTGGGCGTCGACCACGCGCTGGTCGGCGGCGTGCTCGCCCGCCGCTGGAACCTGCCGCGCGCGGTCGCGTCGGCGATCGAGCGCCACCACGCCGACGACGCGCAGGGGGACGCGGCGTTCGTCCGCCTCGCCGACATGCTCGCGCACTACTCGCTCGGCCTGCCCGTCTCCTCGCAGGAGCTGCTGCGCGCGGCGCGCGCCGTCGGCTTCGGGCCGCCCGAGCTGCGCTCCGTCCTCTACGACCTGCCCTACCCGAGCTACGACCGCCCGCGCTCCGTCGAGCCGTGCCCGCTCTCCACGCGCGAGCTCGAGGTGCTCAAGCGGCTCGCGCAGGGCATGGTCTACAAGCAGATCGCGCACGAGCTGTCGCTCTCCACGAGCACGGTCCGCACGCACCTCCACAACATCTACGGCAAGCTCGGCGCCGTCGACCGCGCGCAGGCGGTCCTTCACGCCACCGAGCGCGGCTGGCTGTAGCGCCACCACGTGAGGACGGCGATCGCGACGCCGGCGGCGTCGATCGCCCAGTCGACCGGCGAGCCGTTGCGGCCCGCCACGCTGGTCTGGTGGTACTCGTCGCTCGCCGCGTAGGCGAGCGTGATCGCCGCGGCGACGACCGGGCGCCCGAGCGCGCGCTGCCACAGCAGCCAGAGCAGCCCGAAGGCCGCCATGTGCGCGAGCTTGCGCAGCAGCAGGTCCCACACGCCGAGGCCCGTGGTGAGGCTGGGCTGCGCGGACAGCGCGAAGATCAGCGCCATCAGCGCGAGCGGGGGGAGGAACCGGGCGACCGCGGTCAGGAGCGCGAGTCGTCGTCGACGTCCTCGACGGACTCGATCTGACCCTCGGGCGGCGGCTCGGTCTCGAGCTGCACGACCTCCTTGCGGACGGGCACCGTCTGCTCGACCTCGTCCTCGACGAGCACCTTCTTGAGCCGGACGCGCTCGGCGCGGCGCTTCACCCGCTTGCCGAAGGTGACCTCCTCCTCGGAGCGCGTCATCGCCGTGTCGGTCTCCTCGCCGGAGGCCGGCGCCCAGTCGCGCCCGTAGTGCTCGTGCAGGAGGCGTTCCTCGTCCTCGCCGAGCTCGACGTCGGGAGCGACGTCCGGCGCGCCCTCGACCGTCGCCTTGTCGTAGGCGACGCGGACGTCGCCGTCGGCCTCCTCGGCGCCCTCGAGCGGCACGATCGTCTCCTGCCCGCGCAGGACGCCGCGCTTGACGCCCGCCCACGCCGGCCGCTGCGACTCCGAGTCGAGATAGAGGGCGGTGACCTTGCCGAGTTCCTCGCCGGCAGGGTCGATCACGGTGCGCCCGCGCCAGCCCAGCGCGGTGTCGACGTCCGGCAGTCCCATGACCCTCAGCTACCCCAGGTGTGCGCAAATCAGACGCGGGTAGCACTCGCCCATGAGCACCACGCTGCTGGTCATCCTGATCGTCGCGCTCCTCCTCGTGCTCGCCCTCGCGCTGGTCGCGGGCCGCCGGCGCGGGGAGCAGAAGCGGCAGGCGGCGCGGGTCGAGGCGCGCGCCCGCACGGCCGAGGGCCGGCGCAAGGCGGACGCGGCGGACGCCCAGCTCGAGGAGGCGCGGGCGCAGCAGTCGTTCGCCGAGCGCGAGCGCGAGGCGGCGAAGGAGGCCGAGCGCAGGGCGAAGCAGGCCGAGGAGCAGGCGCAGGCCCGGTTGCGCTCGGCCGAGGAGGAGCGCACGGCCGCGGACGAGCAGCTCGAGCGCGCGCGGTCGGTCGACCCGGACGCCTGAGCGGCGGCCTCGCCGGACGCGGCGGCGCACACCTGGACGGCCGGGCGGGAGCGCGCCCGCCCGGTCCCCGGCGGTCCCCTAGGATCAACCGGGCCGCATGCTGTCGATCACGACCAAGTCGCCCTACGCCATCCGCGCGCTCGCGGAGCTCGCCCGCATGGGCGGCGAGGACCCGGTACCGATCGGCGAGCTGGCGCGCCGCCGCGACATCCCCGTCCAGTTCCTCGAGCAGCTCTTCGCCGTCCTCCGGCGCGCCGGCCTGCTGCGCTCGCAGCGCGGCGTGAAGGGCGGCTACGCCTTCGCCCGCCCGCCCGAGGAGATCACGGTGCTCGAGGTCGTCGAGCTGCTCGACGGGTCGCTGGGCGGCGGCGCGGAGGGCGTCTTCTCGGACGCCGCCGCGGCGGCGCGCGCCGTGCTGGCGAACGTCACGGTGGCCGGCGTGGTCGAGCGGGAGAACCGCGAGGCCGGCGCGAGCATGTACTACATCTGATGAGCTCGATCTAGAGTCCTGCAAACCGGGGTGTTCCGGCGGTTCAACACCACAAGAGCACCACACGTGACGCGCCACCCGTCGCCGGCTCGCCAGTTGGTGCTGGCTCACGGCCCATCGCCCGCGCTGAGGCACACTTCGACATCCTCCCGGCGGGAACGAGCGCAGTCGCACAACGGTGCGGGGCCCTCGCCTTCGTCCTGCTGATGGTGGCGTTCCGCTCGCTGCTCGTGCCGCTACCGCGTCGGCGGAATCCTGCTCTCCGTCGCCGCCGCGATGGGCGCCATGGTCGGCGTCTTCCAGGACGGCTTCGCCGCCGACCTGCTCGGCGTCAGCCAGATCGCGCCGATCGTTGGCCTCATCCCGATCCTGACCATCGGCATCCTGTTCGACCTGGCGATGGACTACCAGGTGTTCTTGGTCTCGGGCATGAAGGAAGCCCACGCCCACCGGGCAGCCACGACGCGCGCTCGCCATCGAAGGCACTGCGCTTCGACGCGAGACGCCGCCCATCGCCACGCCGGTGCCGCAGCCGGCCTGACCTGACCACCGCCCGCTCCCTTCGTCGCCGCTTGGCGACGACGGGTTCACGCGCGAGTCGGCCATCGCGCCGACTCCGTGCGTTCAGACCGCAACCCGGCGCGCGGCGACGACGAGGGACGCCGCGACGACGCGCGGCAGGGTGAGCTCGAGCCCAGCGCCGCATGTTCCTCACCGTGCTCGCGCACTGACGGGCCGTGCGCCCGGTGCTCGGCGCTCGGAGCGGCCTCAGCCGTGCAAGACGTCGCGGAAGATGCGCAGGCTCTCCTCGGTGGCGGCCTGGGCGGCGGGGGACACGAGCCATGTCGATGAAGCTGTGGATCAGGCCGGGGTAGGTCTTGGCCTGGGTGGGCACGCCGGCCGCATGCAGCTTGTCGGCGTAGGCCGTGCCCTGATCGCGCATCGCATCGAACTGGGCGGTGGCGATCACCGCGGGCGCCACACCGGTGACGTCGCCGTGCAGAGGTGAGAGCATCGGGTCGTCGCGGTCGGCGCCGTCGAGATGTCCGACGTACTGCTTGGTGAACCACTCAAGCGTTGGCCTGTCGATCAAGTAGCCGTACGCGTTCTCGGACATCGACGGGTAATCGGCGAGCCCGGCGAGGTCGGTGACGGGGTAGAACAAGAGCTGCCCGGCCAACGGGCGGCCCTCGTCGCGGAATGCTTGCGCCACGACGGCCGACAGCTGCCGCCGGCGGAGTCGCCGGCGACGCCGAGCACGTCGCTGCCACCCAACGCATCGAGGTGGTCCGCGATCCGAATGGCCGCGGCGATCGCGTCCTGGGCCGCGGCGGGTGCTCGATGCTCTGGCGCGAGGCGGTAGTCGACCGAGACGACGACGGCGTCGCACAGCACCGCGACGTTGCGGCAGGTCAGGTCGATGGTGTCGAGATCGCCGACTACGAAACCGCCGCCATGGAAGTAGGCGATGGTCGGTCGCCGGCCTTCGAGGACCGGGCGGTAGACACGGGCGGGCAGGTCGCCCGCAGCGCCCGCGACGGAGATGTCCTCGACCGCGGGGAGGTCGGGCGCCAGGTCGGGGTCGCGCATGCCCAGGGAGGCGCGGGTTGACGCACGGGCCTCCTCGACGGTGCCCTCGTACATGGGCTTGGCCTGCATCGAGTTCAGCATCTGCCACACCGCGAGCAGGGGCGATCGAGGGCGGGGTCGCGGGTGACAGCGGGATCGGTCATGGAGCTCCGAGCTCTTGATTGTGGGACTCAGCCGCGAGCCGCGGCAGCGGCGGCGAACGCGTCGGCGATCGCTCGGTGTCGACGTTCGACCATCGGCCAGCCTTCCGGGTGTGTGACCACGCAGAGGTCACCCGCGGCCATGGCGTCGATCAGGATGCGGCCGACATCGTCCGGCTCGAGCCACTTCATCCCAAGATCAGGACCGGCTTCGAGGTCGGTGTTGGACAGCGCCCCTCCGGTCGCCTCGTGTCGGCGTCCCGCACGTCGGTTCGCACCGCCAGCGCTCCGATTTCGGCTCCCGCGCGCTCAAGTGCAGCCTCTTGGACGTCGGCGATCACGACGTGCATCCCGGCCGTGCGGAACTGGCGCGCGATGCCCAGCCCGATCCCGGACGCGCTTCCGGTCACAACCGCAACCTTCCCATCGAGTTCCTTGAAGCTGCTCATGGCGAGTCCTCTCTGCTCCTTCAAACCTCGCTGGCGTTGGCCGGCGTGCTGTTCCTGCGATCGGCCGTCAGTGCTTCTCGCGGCCCGAAGCCGCTCGATCGGGCGTGGCGGCGTCACGAGGACGCCGCCACATCGGTGTGGACGTCAGCGCGGCTCGAACATCGGACGGCCGCTGGCGGTCTGCTGCTCCTCGGGCTGCAGGACGTCCCAGTGCTCGACGATCTTGCCGTCGGCCACCCGGAAGATGTCGACAGCGATCAGCGGGGTCGGGGCCATGTTGGTGTACCGGCCGTGCACGAAGACGATGTCGCCCTCCCCGGCGATGGCGCCGATCTCGTACTTGAAGTCGCTCGGGAGCTGATCGATGGCCGGGGCGAGCGCTGCAGTGCCGTCGGGCATCTG
>DATMVH010000302.1:0-16234 GCA_035563395.1 Solirubrobacteraceae bacterium | reverse complement strand
AACGCATCCAGCTCCCGCTTGCGCTCGACCAGCGGGGAGGCGGACGCAGGCCCGGCCATGGTCAATTTCGGTCGCAGCTCGCTCGAGTGACTTGCGGCAGCCATCTGTAGGCTCCCTCCTACCAGGATCGCACCAGGCTGCGCAGCTCGGCGCCGCACGCCGGCCGATCAAGCGGCGGGTACGCTCGCTGCCGAGCCGGCGCCCACGCTGACCGCACGCGGTCCTTACTTGTTGCGTGCGAGTGCTAGCGAGCTCCGAGAAGCGTCGGCGATCGCGAGTAGCCATAGGGCGGCTGGACGACCGCCGCGGATGCCGACGTGCGCGACGTAGGCGCGCTCGATCTCGTCGTAGATCTCAAGCGAGACGCGGTAAAGCGCGAGACCGCGTTACGATCGGCGAGTTCTTCGAGGTCCTGTTCACGCTCGCACGCGAAGAAGAGGTCAACGATCGCGGCCGACCGAGACCTCAGCTCGCGGCCGCGCTCAAGCGCGAGTTCCCCCAGGAGTTCTGCTACCTGCCACATCTCCCGATGCGCGCCCAGCGAGCACTCGCCGCACCGCTGGGCTGGCTGGCGCGGCGTCGCGGCCTGTAGCCGCCGCCACCCAACGGCGAGGTCCACGCGCGGGATAAGGAGGCGGCAGATCACGCCCGCCGCGATCGCGATCGCGAGGACCCGCACCGAGGCGGTGGTGCGCCGAGTCGTCACCAGACGACCAGCACGGCGACGGTGACGGGCGGCGCGTTGTCGGGTGAGCTCGACGCGTCATTTCCCGCTGGCTCCCGGCGGCGCATGATCGCAGGATCCGTTCGACGGCCCGCGACGTGGGCGACGAGTGGAGCAGACGCGCGACGTCGCCAGTCCCTCCGTCGGAAGACGGCGGCCCCGGAGGAGCGCTCACGCTCGCGGTCCAACTGGGCAGCGAGCGGCACATTGCGCTGGCAATCGCAGACGGCCCCCTTTCGCCGGAAAGCAACAGTCACGCTCCCGCTATCGCGTTCCATGCGCGGGGGAACTCCCGGCGTGCGGCGTGGCATAGGACAGCGCGCTGCTGCATGGCTGGCGGCGGGGAGTGAGGTAGCCGCCCGGGCGCGGCGCCGGCTCTGCGTACGCGGTCGTGGTCGGGCGGCGGGCGCGCCGCTCGTGGCGGGAGCAGGCTCGGTCGGTTTCCGAGTCCCGAGGAGGGGTCATGTCCGAGCTGCTGCTCGATGCCGCCGGCCGTCGTCGCTCACCCGCCACGCTGCCGGAGTTCCACGCCCGGGCGGGCGCCGCGCAACAAGGGGATGCGCTACCCCGCGGATCCGCCGACGATCGAGGAGATCGTCACCGTGATGCGCCACGCCAGTGACGGTGTCCACGGCCGCCGCCTGCGCGGCTTGATCGTCGTGCTCTGGCGCGCCGGCCTGCGGATCTGCGAGGCGCTCGCGCTCGCCGAGGCCGACCTGGACGCGTGCCGCGGATCGCTGCTGGTACGGCGCGGCAAGGGCGGCCGCCGCCGCGAGGTCGTCATGGACGACTGGGCCTGGCAGCAGCTCGAGCCCTGGCTCCGCGTGCGCGTCGAGCTGCCGGTCGGGCCGCTGTTCTGCGTCATCAACGGCGCCACCCGCGGGCGGCCCTGGGCGGTCGCCGCCGCCCGCACCGAGCTGCGCCGCGTCGCCCGCGGAGCCGGCGTGCGGCGACGCTTCGCGCCGCACCAGCTCCGCCACGCCCACGCCGTCGAGATGGCCCGCGAGGGCGTGCCGCTGATCGTCATCCAGCGCCAGCTCGGCCACACCAACCTCGGCATCACCTCGATCTACCTCCAAGGCATCGACAACACCGAGATCATCGACACGGTCCACGCGCGCCGCGCGCCGATGGTCCCCGTCGACAGCTCGCTCCGGCGCTAACGCCGCGACCGGCGGCGGGGAAGCTGGCGACTTCCTCGCCGCCGGCCCTCCTCCAGATCGCCAGCCGAAATCCGCTGGCGAGCGGCTCGCGGAGTGCTCCAGTCACCGCGAAGAATCGATGCACGCAGCTTCAGCGGCCTACTCGGTTCCGCCGAAGCAGCACACGCACCAAGGTGGCTGAGTTGCGCAGCCAGGCGATTGCAGCAGCGACCGCGCGGCACGAGGACGCGAGTGTCGAGTCGCATGGATACCAGTAGTGAGCCTCGGCTGCAGGCGCTTCAGCTACCCGCTCCGGACGACGACCAGGCGCGCGCCGGCGCACGATTGGCGCTCCTCTCGCTCCCGTGGAAAGCAGAAGCGCGAGGCTCCCGCCATTGTGCGCTATGCAGCAGCAAGCCGAGCGCCCCGGAACTCGGTAGGTCACCATGGAGCGCGCGAGAGCAAGCGCTTCCGGGGGCGTGCCCCTCGCGCGGCTGGGGCGCCCGCCGGCAGGAGTGTGACGGTGTCGCGCCTTAGGCTGCCGAGCTCGGGCCGGCCGCGAGCTTCTGCTCGGCGTGTTCGGGCTTGAAGAAGACGCGGTCGGCCACCACCGCCTCGACCGTCTCGTCGGGACGTTCGACGACCAGCTGCGTGCCGAGCTCGCTGTGCTCGACGGGCACCATGGCGTAGCCGATGTTCTTCTCTAGCCGTGGCGAGTAGCACGCCGAGGTCACCTTGCCGATCGTGTTCCCGTCCCTGGTGACCGGGAAAAAGTCGGGCATGGAGCCGTCGTTGTAGGCACCCAGCCGCGACCCCCCGAGCTCGACGCCGACGAGCTTGCGGCTGACGCCGTGCCGTGACACCTCGCGCAGCGCGTCGCGGCCGATGAAGTCCTGCTCCTGCTCGAGCTCGACCATCCACTTGTAGCCGTAGCCGACCTCGTAGGGATTCTCGTCGATCGTCATGTCGCAGCCGTGCGCCAGTATCCCGCCCTCGATGCGACGGATGTGGCACGGCCCGATCGGCGCCAGCCCGTGCGGCTCGCCGGCCTGGATGACCGCGTCCCACAGCTTGACCCCGTCGCGGCTGGCGTCCCGCAGATACAGCTCGTACCCAAGCTCGCCCGAGTAGCCGGTGCGCGAAATCACCATGCGCATGCCGTCCAGCTCGCGCTCCACCATGTGGTAGTACGGCACGTCAAGGATGTCGGCGCCGAAGAGATCGGTCATGACCTCCTTGGACTTGGGCCCCTGGATCTGCAGCGGGCCGACGTCGGGCTCGGAGATCGTCACGTTCATCCCCGCGTGGTAGGCCACGCCCTTGGCCCAGAGCAGGACGTCGCTGTCGGCAAGCGAGAGCCAGAAGTGGTTATCGCCCAGCCGCAGGAGCACCGGGTCGTTGATGATGCCCCCGCGCTCGTCGGTGATGAACGCGTACTTGCACTGACCGACCGCGCACTTCTCGAGGTTGCGCGGCGTGAGCAGGTTGGTGAAGCGGAAGGCGTCGGGGCCGCTAATCTCGACCTGTCGCTCAGCGCCGCCGACGTCCCACACCGTCGCGCTCTCGAGCAGCTGCCAGTACTCCTCGGTCGGGTCGCGATAGAGCCGCGGGTGGTAGTGGTGGTTGTAGACGCTGTACAGCCGGATGCCGTGTCGCCGCGACCCGTAGTAGTACGGCGACTTCTTGACCCGGGTGTAGAGCAGCACGCCCGGGTGAGGGTTGACCTTGTCCTCCATCGAACCATCTCCTCTCGTCGCCTTTGGCATACCCGCCCACACAAGTTAGGGAGGGCGACGACCACGCCCGTGGTGGCCCGCGTCGCCGCCTCGAGGCCGCTCGTCCGGGTCAGCGAGATGCCGGTCGTCCTGGGCGCCCAGATGTGGGTCACAAATAGCCCAAGCGCGCACACGGCGGCCCGACCAGCATGCTTGGGCCAATGCCGAGGTGGTGATGCCGAGCGGAAGCAGAAGGTACCCCTTGCGGCCCCAATGCGGCTGAACGCGGGGCGCTGAGGATCGCGTAGTGGAGTGCCAACGTTTGGCCGTCGGTGGTGAAGATCGCGATCGTGTCGACGCGGTGCCGGTTGAGCGGCGGGTACCGCTCGCCGACCGGCGGGTACGGGACGAACCTGACGTTGTCCAGCCCGTGGGCCTGGCGCATCCCGACGATGCCCTGGTGGCGCGTTTGGTTCTCGGGCGGGCCGCCGTACGTGAACGAGCCCAGCTTCTTCAAATCGCTCATCGTGCGCAGCCCGTGAGCCCGCGCGAACGCCGGCGGCGGCCCGACGCGGTCGGCGTCCTGGAACGGCGTCGGCTGCAACAGCTTGAAGGCCACGGCGATCCATGAACCCGGCGAGTCGCCCGCCTGCAAGCACGAGGACCGCTCCGACGTTTCGGTCCGCCATCCGCTGAGCTAGCGCCAGGACCGGTAGCCCCGCCTCGACCGTCAGTAGGTCGCGCCACAGGTGGCGGTGAACGGGGGGCATGGCGGCACTCTACGCCGACGCGAAGGGTCGGTCCGGCGGACATGCGATGGCCGTTGCTCGGCATCGACACCGATGCCGCCCACGAGGCCTCGTCGCCACGCCCGGGGAGGCCGAGCTGCTCGGAATCCCCAGGTTCAACCGCCGTTGGGGCTCGCTGAACGGGTCCGGAGTACCCGCGCGCCGGCATCGCGGCCGAGGTCGTCGCGGAGGTGTGGGACATCCCCGGCGTGGTCGGCTGCCACCTGTTGTCCCTAGGACGGACTAAGCCCGAGTAGTCGCAACGCCTGCGGCGATGTCTAGAGCTCGCTGCTCGAGAACCAGCCGGTCTTCAACAGCTCCCGCTTGGCGGCGTGGCTCAGACGCGCGCGCGATGCGGGGATCAACGGGCACGTACTCGATGACGTGTCGGTGGCGCCCGACGATGAGCAGGCGCGGTAGTCGAGACTGCTGTTTCTGACGAGACCAGCAGTCTCCGGCGAACAGCTCGCCCGGCGGCTCACTGCTCCCTCGGACGACGAGGAGCGGCGGGCGCGGCCGCTGGCGTCGCTGCTCCTTTGCGCGGTGGCTGTTGCGTAACTCGGCGCGGCGTGCCGGCGAGCGAGCGGCGGCGGACGGGGCCGCCGTTGCTGTCGGCCGCGCGCGGCCGTGTGCCCGCTGTCAGGCGGCGGCCGCGGCCGTGTTGGTGTGGGTGTAGAGCTTGAGCAAGTTATCCGTGGCGGTGATGAGCCGCCACTCCGACCGGCAGGCCGATCTGCCGCGTCGTAGGAAGCGATCGCAGCGGCGGTTGAACTTGGTGTCGGCGAAGACGGGCTCGATCATGCCTTGGCGTTTGGCGTAGAGCTCGCCGCCGAAGTCGGTCGCGAGCAGCCGGCGCATGAACGCGTAAAAGCCGCCGTCCCAGCCCGGCCGGGCGCCCTTGCGCTTGCCGGCATCGGGCGGGATCAGGACCCCGATCCCGCGGTCGATCAGGCGATCCATCTGGACTTGATGCCAGTAGCCGGCGTCGGCCAGCACGACATGCGGGCGCGCACTGATGCCCGCCGCCGCAAGCTCGGCCTCCGCGGCGTTGACCATCGGCTCCAAATGCCCGAAGTCAGGCGAATCGACCGTCACCTCGGCGGCGAGCACGATCTGCTGCTCGGTCGTCGCGGCCTGGGCGTTGTAGCCCTGCACCCAGCCGCGCGGGGTCTTGACGTTGCGCGAGTCCAGATCGCTGAGGTTGATCTTGCCGTCCGGCGCCTCGGGCGGCCGGTAGGGCTTCGGCGGGCTGTGGGCGCCGAGCCGCCGCCCGTTTCGCATCCGCCCGTGGCGGCGGTAGTGCTCATAGGCCGCGTTGGCGTCGAGCTGCACCTGATGGTCTTCCTCCAGGCGACGCTTGGCCTCCTTGAGCCTTCTGGGGCGCGGGCCCGGGATCGGCCGCGCTTCCCGCGCGCGCTTGTCGTCCAGGCGCCGGCGCGCGTCCCTGAGCCACCGCTGCCGACCCTCCGGCGTCGAGAGCTGGTCGGGCGGCTCGTCGCCGCGCGCGTCGCCGAAGCGCTCGTCCTCCTCGGCGTCGACCGCATCGGCGTGTTCGAGGATCTCGCGCGCGATCTGCTCGTAGTCGCGGGTGGCGTGATGCGACGCGTTGGCATGCAGCTTCGTCCCGTCGACGGCAATCACATCCACGCGGACCAGGCCCGCCTCGGCGCACAGCCACAGCACCTCGCCGAACAGCTCGGCCAGGGCGGCCTCGTGGCGCTGGCGAAACCGCGCGATCGTCGTGTGATCCGGCGCGCGGTTGGCGCAGATCACGCGCGTGGCGACGTCCTCGACGCAGCGCCGCTCGATGCGCCGCGACGAGCGCTCCCCGATCGCGTAGCTGTAGAGCAACAGCGCGACCATCATCGACGGCTCATGGGCCGGCCGCCCCTGCCCATCGAGGCGATACGCGCGATAGAACGCCGTCAGATCGAACTGCTCGACCGCATCCAGGACAAACCACGCCAGGTGCCCCGGCGCCAGCCACTCACGCAGACTCGGCGGCAGCAACAGTTCCTGATCACGGTCGCACGCCAAGAAGTTCCGACCCATGCCCGGAATCGTCTTAACCGCCCCGGACAGACCCCGAGTTACGCAACAGCCACCGCGACCAGCAGCACTGCGGGGCCGTCGGGCATCTCGCAGAGGACGCGCCGGGACAAGGTCGCGGCGCGAGTGCGCCATGGTCGTGGCGGGCGAGACGGGGCGGTCGAGCGCACAACGGGGCTGCGAGCGGCGGTTGCGTGAGGCTTTGCGCGCGTTAGTCGAGAAGTGAGGCTTGGCGGGAGCGTGCGGGGTCGGTGCGCAGGCGGACGCCGCCGTCGAAGACCTCGTCGTCGAGGAACGCGCGCATGAGCTTGTCGTGGGTGCGGTAGCGCAGGGCCTGCGCCTCGCGTTGGACCATGGCGGCGTACTCGGCCGGATCCGAAGGACGCTCCTCCGCGAGGCGGCGGCCGACGATCTCCCGGGCGGCCCAGGCGTAGACGGCGTTTGCGGCGACCTCAACTTCGAGCATGCGGTATGGGAGGTACTCGCGGATGCGGCCCTTCGACAGGCCGCTGCGCCGGGCGGCGCGTTCGAGGGCCTTGAACTCGCGGCGGCCCTCGTAGACCGTGACGATGCCAGTCTCGGCGTCGAAGAGCGCTTCGGTCTCGTTGTCTTCATCTTTGCGGGCGATCTCGCGCACCCAGCCCGAGGCGTGGTGGCGGACGACCATGACGACGAGCTCGGCGGTCTCGCCACCCGCCTCGGCGAGGACGCTGAGCCGCGAGCCGGCCTCGGCGCTCACCCGACATCGCAGGTTCGCCGAGACCCGCGACCACCCTCCGCGGCTGGGCCGTGGGACATCGTTTTGCCACAGGTTGATGCCGAGCCCGGGGTCGACGGCGACCTGAATCGGGGTCCCGGGCGCGATCCGCTCGGGATCGATGATCAGCGAGACACCGCGGCGCTCCCCGGGATGCAGCCGCACGAGACCGGTCTTGAACCGCAATGGGGCCTTCGGCGCTGCTGGCTCGGCGACGCCCTGATCGTCGGGGTCGTCGGACTCGCTTGCGGGCGTGGCGGCGGCGCGGGATCCGTGCTCGTCGAGGACCGGCGGCTGGTGCGTGGGGTGCTCGCCGCGGTCAAAGCCGGCCTGCCCCGGGACGTCGAACGCGCCCTTGAGCGCGTCGTTCAGTGCCCGCAGTCCGACCTGGTCGCGCGCGCGGACCGCGCTTGCGGTGCGGACGAGGTGCGCGCCGGCCCGGCGCTCCTCGTCTGCGACGATCGGCCGCAAAACGCGGTCAATCTCGGCGTACAGCGCCTTGACCGCTGGGTGGTGATCGTTCAGGCCGCTTCGATCGACGCGCACGACGACCTGCGGTCTCGGCCGGTCGAGCGCGTCGCGCTGCAGGTCGTCGAGCACGTCGCAGCGGACCTCGCCGTAGAGATGGCGCGTCCCGGGCCGACCTTCGTGCGACCCGAACGTCGACTCGTGCGCCGTCCGGCCCGAACGCACGACCAGTCCGCCAAGGCGGGTGGCGCGCGACATGCCCGGCGCCAGCGGCGCCTTGCTGCGCCGGACGGTCAGGCGCGCGCTTAGCCCCCTGGCGAACGCGACCTCGCCGTCGAAGAGGATCGGCCGTTCGAGGTCGGGCTCGGGAGCCGGGAAGCGCACCAGCTCGACGGTGCCCGATGGCAGCTCGAGCCACAGCTCGCGGGCGGAGTCCTCGAGGATCGGACGAAGCTGCACGTGCTGGGCGACGAGCGTCCGCAGCCGCTTGTCCGGCGGAAGCCGATCGACCGCAATCGGCACCGTGACGCGCGTGCCGCTCGGGGCGTCGGGCGCCGGCTCGTCGCGGACGTGCAGGTACGCGTACGGATCGTCGCCGGCGGCGGGAAAGAACCACGATTCCACCGCCCGCCCGTTGCGAACGCCCTCCAGACGGCCAGCGCCCTGCGCCAGCCACACGTCGCGCAGGCCGCGGCCGAAGAGCCCGCGCTGTCCGCGCCCCTCGGGCAGCTCGCCGAGCGCGCCCAGCCGCCGGTCAACCACCTCGGCGTCGAGGCCCACGCCGTCATCGGCGCAGCGGACCTCCACGCGCCAGTCGCGGAGGGCCGGCACCCGCAGCGCGCGCATCTGCGCGCGCCACTGCATCAGGAACTCGCTGTCCGGCGCCGTGAACGCGAGATCGATCCGACCCGTGCTCCGTCCAGAGGCGGCGATCGCCGCATCCGCGTTGGTAACGAGCTCCGGGACGATCTGCGTCAGATCGATGCCGCCCTGGGCGAAGTTCTCGCGAAAGTACCGGCCCCGGACCGCACCGACGCGCACAGCCTCCGAGGACAACACCGCGGTCATCGCGAACGCGACCCTACCGACGACCGCCTACCCTGCCGCGGACGCCACCGATCGGGCGGCACGAAGGCGATCAAGCCGTGCTCGCCGGCGAGCCGTTGAAGCTCCACGGGCAGCAACCGCGCATCGACGACGACCCCGTCGACCTCGACAAGCCACGCCAGCGGATGGTCCCCGACGACATCGGCACGCAAGAGATCCGGCTCGAAGACCCCAAGACCGAGCAGCTTCTCGATCTGCGTCGCCTTCGCGCTCGCCGTGCTCGTCCCGACCTGGAAGCCGACAGCAACGCTGTCGGCGCTCGCCCGCACGGACTGGGAGCGGTCAAAGCCGAAGTTCAGACGGGCGACCGCGTATACGACGCCCGCCGCCCACACCGCCACGTTGCCGCGGACCAGCGGCGTTGGGCGCTTGCGCGCGAGTCGCGCCAGCATGCGCCGGCACAGCTCCGCGTACTCGAAATCGAGCGCATCAACGCAGAACCCGTCCGTGAGAGCAAACAGCGCTCCGACACGGACACGATGTGCAACGGGCACGCAAAGGTCGACGGCTGACGACAGCATGACCACGATCATCCACACCCATCCCGACGGACAACCGACTCATCGCCAGGCCACGCAAGCGAAGTCGCCGTGTCTGCGTTGCTCGAGAACGACGTGGCTGGGAACCACGCGCGCGAGGTGCCTTGGGTGCGCAACGAGTCCCGCGCCGCAGCCCGTCCTCGTCTCGCGGCATCGCTCCCGCTGTCCCGCGCCAAGATCGTCGGTCACAGGCATCGGCGCGGCCGCTCCTTGTGCCTCGTTGCGACAGCGACGATTGACGAGCACGATCCGATCGCGAGCTCGTGTGCGGCGGCGTCGTGCCTATGCACCGGATGCCACGGGTCAGGCCGAGTGGCGCTTCTGTTGTTCGTCCTGAGCGGTCGTCGCCGGCTACGTCCTGCAGACGCCCGCCTTCCGCCCGGGAGCGGATGCGCGCCGCGGTCTCGGCTATGCGCGCTGGCTAGCTCTTCCACTGGGACCAAGGCACTATCCCGCGGTCGGGACGGGGCTCCTCGTCCAGCATCGCCAGGTACTCGAGCAGGTGGCCGTCGGGGTCGCGGAAGTACACCGCAGCCGCCGGCATCCAGCCGATGACGCTCGGCTCCGTGGTTTCGGTCCCGAAGAAAGAGAGCGGCGTTACGCCTCGTGAGCTCAGGCGGTCGCACGCGTCGAAGACGTCGTTCAGCGACGTCCTGAAGGCGACATGCAACGAGAGCCCCATCGGGGCGGAACCAAGCGACCAGTGTCAAGCGGCACCGAAAATTGGGCAAGTATGGACGTGACAAACCCACAGCGCGGAATCCACGATGGCGCCGCATCGGACGACACCGACGCCTACGAGCAGACCGGAGACATAGAACTCGACGAGCGCGAGTTGTTGTTCTGGACGATGTATTGCTTGGAGCAGGAGCAGGAGCAGGAGCAGGCGGCGGCTGACGACTCTAGTTAGAGCCGGGCACGCCGTACTGCACGCTTCTTGTCAAGTTCGAACAAGTCGCTGACCCGACGGTCCGGATCAAACCCGAGCGCGGCGTTTCCGAATTCGATCACGGCAAACTGTAGGTTGATCAGATCGCGAGATTCTTGGTCAAGATCGGCGACCGTGAGGGATTGCTCCACCCGCGTGCCGTCTGCGCGAGCGGGCTTGATTCGGATTAGCCGCGATGGACTGATTGTCATGTCAGGCTCTAGACCGCCGGTCCACCAGTCGCCATGCGCTATGTCGTTCCGACGCTCAATTACGACAAGCACCTGCGACCTAAGCGAGCGGCCGATCCTCAACTCGGTCTCGTCGAGGTTGCCCACCTCCTGGCAGATCGCGAAAAACGCATTGGCGATCTGGATCGCTGATGCCTCGCCAAGAGCAAGCTCGGCGAGCGTCCTCGGCCCTTCGGGCGGGCTGAGCTTGCGGATTACGAGTCCTCGCATGAGAAGGACCAGTTGCGAGAAGTAGACGACATACGCGCCGATAGCGCGGACGGGCTCCAGGTGGTGCCTTTGCCAGTCGCCGGACAACCGGTCCCGGAGCCTACCGGCGCTATCGTCCAGGCGATGGCTGACGAGCGCCGCCGAGACAAGATCGATCGCGATGAGCGGGTGGCGATTCCGCTCGACCCAGAGACAGCGCTACGCGGTCTGCTCGCTGTTGATCCGGACGCCGAGCCGGCCGACGATGAACACGGCGCGCCTGCTCAGCCGCCCGCTGAACCGCCGCGCGACTGACCTGCTTGCCGCCGAGTGGGCATCCTGTAGGTCAGCCGTCGCCCGTAGAGCTGGCCGCACAGGAGACGCATCCGCTCCGAATCGGTCAGCTTGCACGTCGAGTAGCGGAAGCTAAACTCCGCCAGGTAGCGGTTCAGATGGTCCCGGCTGACGGAGTGATGTGTTCCGTCGATGTGCTGCGCTTCAGCTGGCTGAAGAAGTTCTCGGCCGCGTTCGTAGACACTTCGCCACGGACGTACTCGCCCGCGTAGTGATCCACGGTCGCGTGGCTGGCGAATTGCTTGCCTAGCTTGGTGTAGGCGGCCGACGAGTCGGTCTGAAGGTGCGTGTTCGCCGTGTCGACCTGCTCGGCCATGACCTGCGCAAGCGTCTCACCGGTCACGTCCGGAATGGCCTCGGCCCGAACCTCGCCCGTCTCATGGCAGACCAGCGCGACCACCGGCGTCTTGTCGGTCCGGCCCTGTCCACCCTGGCCCCGCTTGTGCCCGTGGCGGTTGCTCGGCTTGCCCCCGATCCACGTCTCGTCGGCCGTGACGCGACCTGACAGCAGCGCAGCCATGGGTTCACGCTTCATCGCCTCGCGGATGCGGTGCAACATGAACCATGCGGTCTTTGAATCCATACCGTACTTGCGCTCAATCTCTTTGGGCCGCAACGCCATTCTTGGAGTGTGAAAGCAGTAGAGCGGAAGCTCCAGCCCCGAACCGGTGCGGATCGGCTCCTCGTGCGACCAGTCGACCTGCGCCTGGAACCCCGGCGCGGTCTCAAACCGCACCTCCGCCCGGGCCGGCGGCTTCGGGCGCGAGCGCTCGACGTAGCGGCGCACCGTGTCATAGCCGCCCTCGAACCCGTAGTCGCGCACCAGGTCCTGATGCACCCTCGTCGCCAGCAGCCTCGGCTGCGCCGCCAGCCACTGATCGATCAGCGGCTTGAACCGATCGAGCTTCGAGGGCATCCGCTTGCGCCGGTAGACCGGCTGCGCCCCGTGCTCGAGATAGCGCTTCACTGTGCGCCAGTCCCGGCCGACGATCCGGCCGATCTCGGCATAGGTGTAGCCCTGGCGCGCCAGCGCCCTGATGTCCATCAGCTCCTCCTCGTCGATCACCCGCAGGTCCTCCACGTCGACGGCTCAAAGGCCGCCGAGCGTCAAGACCCAGCAGGACAGAACACGCCGGGGGTCATCACCAGGCGCGCACGCGCGCGACGGGCTCGTCGCCCCTCCGGGGCTCCTCACCCATCGCGCGCGTCACAGCCTCAACCAACCCAACCGAGCTACACCATTCGGTGCGCACCGACCGGCACTATTCGGTGCTGACGGGCAACCAGAGACCGAGCATCCCCTGGCCAGGCCCGCCGATCCAGAAAAGGCTGTGCCGTGTTCGGGCACTTCGAGCGCGAGCGCGAGGCCGACGACATCACGGTAGAAGGCGACCGCGCGGCCCAAGTTGCTGACGGTGAGATGGGCCTCGAACAAACCGCGGACCGGAACGTGCTCGGGCATCGCTGCAGCCATGGTTGCATGCAGGGCTGCCACGGTTCTGCCGCTCCCACTCTCGCAACGATGCGGTCGACTCCGCCAGCGCCCCGAGGCTTCCGCTCCGGACGAGGACTGTCTTCTGGAGGTATCGGCCGCGGGCTCCGGTTGTCACGCGCCTCGGGTGACAGCCGCGGTCGGGCGCGGCGGCCTGAGGGTCGGTGACCGGATCGTGTGACCCGGGCACCGACCGCGGCGGCTAAAGCGGACGCGACCGGTTCAGCGGAGGTCGAACCGGTCGAGGCTCATGACCTTGTCCCAGGCGGCGACGAAGTCGTGGACGAACTTGTCGTGCGCGTCGTCGGACGCGTAGACCTCCGAGAGCGCTCGGAGCTGGGAGTGCGCGCCGAAGACGAGGTCGGCGGCGGTGGCAGTCCACCTGAGCTCGCCCGTGCGGCGATCGCGACCCTCGTACACGTGCTCGGTGTCGGACGGCGTCCACTCCGTGCCCATGTCGAGCAGGTTCACGAAGAAGTCGTTGGTCAACGTCTCGGGCCGGTCGGTGAAGACGCCGTACTGGGATCCGTCGACGTTGGCGTTCAGCGCCCGCAGGCCGCCGATCAGGGCCGTCGTCTCCGGAGCGGTGAGGCTCATCATGTAGGCGCGCTCCAAGACCCCGTGCTCCAACATGAAGCGCTCACCCGGGCGGAAGTAGTTCCGGAAGCCGTCGACGGTGGGCTCGAGCACTGCGAACGACTCGACGTCGGTCTGCTCTTGCGAGGCATCCGTGCGACCGGGCGCGAAGGCGACGGTGACGTCGTGCCCGGCGGCCTTCGCCGCCTGCTCGACCGCCGCGCATCCGCCCAGGACGATCAGGTCGGCGAGCGAGACCTGCTTGCCGCCGGCCTGCGAGCTGTTGAAGTCCTGCTGGATCTTCTCGAGCGTCTGGAGCGCTGCGGCCAGCTTGGCCGGCTCGTTGATGTCCCAGTCCTTCTGCGGCGCGAGGCGGATTCGCGCGCCGTTCGCCCCACCGCGCATGTCGGTGCCGCGGAACGACGCCGCCGCCGACCAGGCGGTGCAGACCAGCCGTGAGGTGGACAGGCCCGAGGCGAGGATCGTTTCCTTGAGGGCCGCGATGTCCGCCTCATCGATCAGCTCGTGGTCGACCGCCGGGACCGGGTCCTGCCACAGCTGTGGTTCGGGAACCCATGGGCCGAGGTAGCGCGACACGGGTCCCATGTCGCGGTGAAGCAGCTTGTACCACGCCTTGGCGAACGCGTCGGCGAGCTCGTCGGGATGCTCGTAGAAGCGCCGCGCGATCGGCGCGAAGCCCGGGTCCGCCTTCAGCGCCAGGTCCGTCGTCAGCATCATCGGCGCGTGGCGCTTGGACGGATCGTGAGCGTCCGGGACGGTTCCCTCGGCCTCGGGATTCGTCGGCCTCCACTGCTTCGCATCGGCCGGGCTCTCCGTCAGCTCCCACTCGTACTCGAACAGGTTCGCGAGGAAGCCGTTGTCCCACTTGGTCGGCTCGTTGGTCCACGCGCCCTCGAGCCCGCTGGTCAGCGTGTGGGCGCCGTTGCCGCCGTTGACGCTGTTCTTCCAGCCAAGGCCCTGCTGCTCGATCGGAGCGGCCTCGGGCTCCGGACCGATGTGCTCGGGACCGACCGCACCGTGGCTCTTGCCGAACGTGTGACCGCCGACGATGAGAGCGACCGTCTCCTCGTCGTTCATCGCCATGCGACTGAAGGTTTCCCGGATGTCCCGGGCGGCGGCGAGTGGGTCCGGGTTGCCGTTGGGGCCTTCCGGGTTTACGTAGATGAGGCCCATCTGCACGGCCGCCAGCGGACCCGAGAGCTCCCGGTCGCCGCCGTAGCGCTCGTCTCCGAGCCACGTGTCCTCGGGGCCCCAGAAGAGCTCCTCGGGCTCCCAGATGTCCTCTCGTCCGAAGCCGAAGCCGAACGTCTTGAAGCCCATCGACTCCATCGCGACGTTGCCGGTGAAGACCAGCAGATCCGCCCACGACAGCTTCTGGCCGTACTTCTGCTTGATCGGCCAGAGCAGCCGGCGCGCCTTGTCCAGGCTTGCGTTGTCGGGCCAACTGTTGAGCGGGGCGAAGCGCTGAGCGCCGCTGCCGCCGCCGCCGCGGCCGTCGGCGATGCGGTACGTGCCCGCCGCATGCCAGCTCATCCGGATGAAGAGCGGCCCGTAGTGGCCGTAGTCAGCCGGCCACCAGTCCTGCGACGTTGTCATCACCTCGAGGACGTCCCGCTTCAGCGCCTCGAGGTCGAGGCTCTTGAACTCCTCGGCGTAGTCGAAGTCCTCCCCCAGCGGGTTGGAGAGCGACGAGTGTTGGTGCAGAACGCTCAGGTCGAGCTGATTCGGCCACCAATCCCGGTTCGTCTGGGGCCGATGCGCCTTCGGGGTCGGGCTCGGGATGGCCGGGTTTTCGCTTTCGCTGACGCTCTTAGTCACGTCACACCTTTCCTCTCTCACACAGTTGCTGCCCGTCGCTGGTCGCCCCGCGGCCGACGTCGCGGCGACGCACTCCGGGCACCGGCCGGGCGGCAGCCCGAGGAGCTCTCGGAGCGGCTTGTCGGCGAACGCCGCGCTCGGCGCAACGAGCGTCTCGGCCAACGCGAATGCGACGACAGTGCAGCACTTCCTTGCCACCACGCCTTGGCTGGTCCGGCGCAACGGGGCAGCGGGGGATTCGCAATCCGTGGCGCTCGCTGCTTATCGGACCCTCAAGCACACGAGCCGCAAACCAAAGGCTGCACGTTGAGGATGGGTCGTGCGCTAAGCAGAACAGAAACCTTGCTCCACGTCAATCCCAACCACTTGACAGAGATGGCTGCTCGTGCTCTTGGCAGGCGATCGCAATCAACCGAAGCAAGTAAGATCACGCCTTGTCGTCGTTCTCGCTACACGCGTTCGCGCGGGCGTGCGAGCGCCGGGCGGAAGAAGCAGTCGACCGGGCGCTTCGCACGCGAGGCTTTCCTCGAGATCCGGTCGTATCGGGTGCCGTTATGCAGATGACCGCAATGGACTGCCAGCCGGCTCGCCTACCGGACCCCCGCACGGGTCGCCTACCGGACGCCGCACGAAGTGGCGCGCACGTGGAAGGATCAACCCGACCCGTCAATCCGAGCGGCCTGACCGACAACGCCGACGGAGTCCGCGGCACGGCCGATCTGTTCGACAAGAAGGGACGGGGGCTGGCCGAGCAGGCGCTGCCGGCCGACGAGCGTCATGCCGCCGCTGCTGCGCCCGCTGGACTTCGATGCCGAGGAGCTGCGGCTGATCGACGCCGAGCTCGGTCGCATCGGGCTGCGCCGCGGCGACGTCCGGCGGCTCGGTGAGCAGGCGGACGGCTTCGCCGCCGACCAGCGGTCAATCGCCTGGATCTGGCCGCAACCTCGGCGACGTCGGGCGCCTCGGCTCGACGCCGCCCCTCCGTGCCGGCAGGTCGGGGTGCTGGGCGCCGCGACTGTCCTTGGCGACCGCCAGAGCGGGCAGGCGCTTCGACACCGCAGCGGCGCGCTTGCGCTGCTCTTCAGTGCGCCGCCCGCGGTTCACCGGACACCGGGTTGGTGATCGCGGCGATCATGTCGGGGCGGCGTGATGGAGGGTGTCGCGGGCTTGGCGTGGGTGTCCCGCCCCCGGTTCGCCGGACACTTCTGTGGTGAACGCGGCGATCATGTCATGGCGCCCTGATGGAGCAGGTGCTCGCGCGCTTGGGCGGGGGTTCGGTAGTCGTGGCGCTCGAGCAGCCAGCGCTCGTTGAAGGT
>DATMVH010000301.1:0-7709 GCA_035563395.1 Solirubrobacteraceae bacterium | reverse complement strand
CCCGGCGGCCACCGGCCGCGTGACCGACCAGAGGGCGCTCGCCGCCCTGCGGGTCGCCGCTGCGGCGCCCTCCGAGCTGCGCGCCCGTGCCGAGCGCGTCTTCTACGGCCCGCGCGGCATGACGCTCGACCTGCGCGACGGACCCGAGCTCTACTTCGGGTCCGTGACCGACGCCCGGGCGAAGTGGCTGGCCGCGGCGCGCGTGCTCGCGGAGCCGTCCGCGGCCGGTGCGGTCTACCTCGATCTCCGCGTGCCCGGGCGCGTCGCGGCGGGCGGCGTCGGGCCCGTCACGCCCGAGCCGGCGCCGGTGATCCTCAACCCTCAACCTTAGGGTGAGAAGGCGGCAATTCTCGACTCATAGTCGAGACTTCGCCGGTATGCAACGCTTCTTGCGGAGGTTCGGTCGCTTTGACATCGGGAAGGAAACCCGCCTAATGTGCTGGAATCCGCGGCTCATCCGAGCGTCTGAAAACGCTCGACTCTAACTCGAGGTCCGGACAATCCTTATGGAAGCAGGCAGCTATCTCGCAGTCATCAAGGTCGTCGGTGTCGGCGGAGGGGGGACGAACGCCGTCAACCGGATGATCGACGCCGGTCTCTCCGGCGTGGAGTTCATCGCCTGCAACACGGACGCCCAGGCGCTCCAGATGACGGACGCCGACATCAAGCTCAACATCGGGCACAACCTCACGAAGGGGCTCGGCGCGGGCGCGAACCCGCAGGTCGGGCAGGGCGCCGCGGCGGAGTCGCGCGACGACATCAAGGAGGCGCTGAAGGGCGCCGACATGGTGTTCGTCACGGCCGGCGAGGGCGGCGGCACGGGCACGGGCGCGGCGCCCGTGATCGCGGAGATCGCCAAGAACGAGATCGGCGCGCTCACCGTGGGCGTCGTCACGCGCCCGTTCACCTTCGAGGGGGCGCAGCGCCAGCGCCAGGCGCAGGAGGGCATCGACCGCCTGCGCGAGATGGTCGACACGCTGATCACCATCCCGAACGAGCGCCTGCTGTCCATCGTGGAGCGCCGCACCAGCATCCTCGACGCCTTCCGCGAGGCCGACAACGTCCTGCGCCAGGGCGTCCAGGGCATCACCGACCTGATCACGATCCCCGGCCTGATCAACCTCGACTTCGCGGACGTCCGGACGATCATGCACGACGCCGGCTCCGCGCTCATGGGGATCGGGACCTCGCAGGGCGAGTCGCGCGCCGCCGAGGCGGCCAAGTCGGCGATCTCCTCCCCGCTGCTCGAGGAGTCCGTCGAGGGCGCGACCGGGATCCTGCTCAACATCACCGGCGGCCGCGATCTCGGCCTGTTCGAGGTCAACGAGGCGGCGGAGATCATCCACTCGGCGGCCGACTCCAACGCGAACATCATCTTCGGCGCGGTGATCGACGAGGGGATGGGCGACGAGATCCGCGTGACGCTGATCGCGACGGGATTCGACAAGCGGCCGGACGGCGGCGGCGTGAGCGGCTACGGGCGAGCCGAGCGCGGGCGCGGGCCGATCGACCGCGGGCCGCGGATCGACGATCGCCAGCGCTCGTCGCTCGAGATCCGCGACGACGAGATCGACATCCCGCCGTTCCTGCGCTGAGACGCGCGCGCCCGCCCGCGCGCGAGGCCGGCGCCCGCTCGCCGACCGCCGGGGAGCGACGGCGCACCGCCGCGAGGGCACGCCACGACCCGGTCCGGGGCTTGCCGTCACGTGCCCTGCACCGGGCGCTGACGCGGCCGGGACCACTGCTAGGGTCGGCAGGCGATGGCCGCCGGGACGGACACGCTGAAGCGGACGCCGCTGCACGATCGTCACGTCGCCGCCGGGGCGAGGCTCGTTCCCTTCGCCGGCTGGGAGATGCCCGTGCAGTACGCGGGAATCCGGCAGGAGCACCTCGCCGTCCGCGAGCGCGCCGGGATCTTCGACGTCTCGCACATGGGCCAGATCGAGACCGCGGGCCCCGGCGCGGAGGCGCTGCTCCAGCGCCTGCTCTCCAACGACGTCTCGCGCGTCCCCGAGGGCGGCGCGCAGTACGCGCTCCTCTGCCGCGAGGACGGCGGCGTGCTCGACGACCTCTTCACCTACCGCCTCGGCCCCGACCGCTTCCTCACCGTCACGAACGCGTCGAACCACGCGCGCGACCTCGCGTGGTTCCAGCAGCACGGCCACGACCACGACGCGACCGTCACGGACCGGATCCAGGACTTCGCCATGCTCGCCGTCCAGGGCCCGGAGGCCCGCGCACTGGTCCAGGACCTCGCGGACGGCGAGCTGCCCGCCCGCTTCCGCACCGCCGTCCGCTCCGTCGCCGGCGCGCCGGACGTCCTGGTCTGCGGCACCGGCTACACGGGCGAGGACGGCGTGGAGCTGCTCGTTCCGCCCGGCCACGCCGCCGCGGTGTGGGACGCGCTGTGCGCCGCCGGCGCCGAGCCCGCCGGCCTGGGCGCCCGCGACACGCTCCGCATCGAGGCCTGTTACCACCTCTACGGCAACGACCTGTCCGAGGACCGCGGCCCGGTCGAGGCCGGCCTCGGCTGGTGCTGCAAGGAGGACACGGGCTTCATCGGCTCGGAGGCCGTCCGCCGCGCGCGCGACGCCGGGCCGGCCGAGAAGCTGGTCCCCTTCGCCCTCACCGGCCCCGGCATCGCGCGCCAGGGCAACCCCGTCGTGGGCGGCGGCGTCGTGACGTCCGGCACGCTGTCGCCGTCGCTCGGCTACGGCGTCGGGCTCGCGTACCTGCCGGCCGAGCGCACCGCCGCGGGCACGCCGATCGAGATCGACGTGCGCGGGAAGCCGCGCGCGGCCGAAGTCCGCAAGCGACCCCTCTACAGCAAGGAGCCGTGAGCCGTGGCCGAGGCCAGCTACCCGTCGGACCTGAAGTACCACCCCGAGCATGACTGGGCGCGCGTCGACGGCGACGTGGCCACGTGCGGGATCACCTGGTACGCGCAGGAGCAGCTCGGCGAGGTCGTCTTCTTCGACCCCCCGGAGGTCGGCGCGACGGTCACGAAGGACGAGCCGTACGCCGAGGTGGAGTCGGTGAAGGCCGTCTCGGACGTCATCGCCCCGCTGTCGGGGGAGATCGTCGAGGTCAATGACGCGCTCGGGAGCGCGCCCGAGGCGATCAACGACGATCCCTATGGTGAAGGCTGGATGGTCAGGATCCGCCTCTCGGACCCGTCCGAAGCGGACGGGCTGATGGACGCCGACGCCTACCAGGGATCGCTCGACTAGCCCTGCCGTCGTGAGCCGCTACACGTCCGCGACAGACGACGACCGCCGCGAGATGCTGGCGGCCATCGGCGTGGGCTCGATCGACGAGCTGTTCGCCGACGTCCCCGGGGGCGTGCGGCTCGACCGGCCGCTGGACCTCCCGCCGGGGCGCTCGGAGCAGGAGGTCTACGCGCACCTCCGCGACCTCGCCGCCCGCAACGTCTCGACGGAGGACGAGATCTCCTTCCTCGGCGCGGGGATGTACGACCACTACGTCCCGGCGCTCGTCGACTCGATCCTCGCGCGCTCGGAGTTCCTGACGCCGTACACGCCGTACCAGCCGGAAGTCGCGCAGGGCGGGCTGCAGGTGATGTTCGAGTACCAGACCGCCATCTCCGAGCTGACGGGGCTCCCCGTCTCCAACGCGTCGGTCTACGAGGGGCCGAGCGCGGTGGCGGCGGCGGGCTACCTGGCGAAGCTCCACCAGCCCCGGCGCACCCGCTTCCTCGTCTCGCGCGCGGTGCACCCGCACGCGCGCGAGACGCTCGCCACCACCAGCGTCGGCTGGGGCACCTCCGTCGAGGAGATCCCGCTGGCCGACGGGCTGACGGACGCGGACGCGCTGCGGGAGTCGCTGGCCGGCGACGTCTCCGCGGTCGTCCTCGCCCAGCCGAACTTCCTCGGCGCGGTCGAGGACCTCGAGGCGCTCGTCCCGGTCGCCAAGGAGTCCGGTGCGGTCGTGATCGTCCAGTGCGACCCCCTGCCGCTCGGCATCCTCCGGCCGCCTGGCGACTTCGGCGTCGACGTGGCCGTGGGGGAGGGGCAGTCGCTGGGCAACCGGCTCGACTTCGGCGGCCCGAGCTTCGGCTTCTTCGCCGCCCAGGCGGCCTACCTGCGGCGGATGCCGGGCCGGATCGCCGGCGAGACCACGGACGTCGACGGCCGGCGCGGCTTCGTGCTCACCCTGCAGACGCGCGAGCAGCACATCCGGCGCGAGAAGGCCACGCACAACATCTGCACCGCCCAGGCGCTCAACGCCCTCGCGGGGATGATCTACCTGAGCTGGCTCGGCAAGGACGGGCTCGTGGAGCTCGGGGAGCTCCTGCTGCAGCGCACGGCGTACGCGCGCGCGGAGCTCGCCGCGCTGGACGGCGTCGAGCCGCTGCACGCGCAGCCGGTGGTGCGGGAGTTCGCCGTCCGGCTCACCGGCCTCGACCACGCCGGCGTCGGGCGCGTCGTGGACCGCTGCGCGGCCGAGGGCGTCAACCCGGGGTATCCCCTCGGCGGGGACTACCCCGAGTACGGCGACGGCCTGCTCGTTGCCATCACGGAGCAGCGGTCCAAGGCGGACATCGACCGGCTCGCGCGGACGCTCGGCGCCGCCACGGCGGCGGAGCGGGAGACCACGCCTGCCGAGGCGCCGGCATGATCGACGAGAACCGCCTGCACGCCGACCCGGGGGTCGAGGCCGAGCCGCCGCCCGCGCGCCGCGACGTCCACCTCAGCCAGACGCCGCAGCAGCGCGACCGCGCGCGCACCGTCTTCGAGAAGTCGCAGCCCGGGCGGCGCGCCTTCGTGGCGCCGCCGCTCGACGTGCCGGAGCAGGACCCCGTGACGCTGCTCCCCGAGCGCCTGCGCCGGCGCGAGCGCGCCAAGCTGCCGGAGATCGCCGAGCCCGAGATCGTCCGGCACTACAACGGGCTGTCCAAGCGCAACTTCGATCTCGACACGGGCTTCTATCCGCTCGGGTCGTGCACGATGAAGCACAACCCGAAGCTCCACGAGCGCGTGGCCGCGCTGCCCGGGAACGCCCGCCTGCATCCGCTCCAGTCCCCGGCGCGGGCGCAGGGCGCGCTGCGGCTGATGTGGGAGCTGCAGACGGCGCTGGCCGAGATCGCCGGCCTGCCGCATGTGTCGCTGCAGCCGTCGGCCGGCTCGCACGGGGAGCTGGCGGGCGTGCTCCTGACCCGGGCGTTCCACGAGGACCGCGGGGAGACGCGGACGAAGGTGCTCACGCCGGACACCGCCCACGGCACCAACCCGGCGACCGTGACCATGGCGGGCTTCCAGGTCGTCAAGGTCGGGACGAACGCGGACGGCGGCGTCGACGTCGAGGACCTCAAGGCGAAGGCGGGCGACGACGTCGCGTGCCTGATGCTCACGAACCCCAACACGCTGGGCCTCTTCGACCCCGCGATCGGGGAGATCGCCGCCGTCGTGCACGACGCGGGAGCGACGCTCTACTACGACGGGGCGAACCTCAACGCGGTGATGGGGCGCACCCGGCCGGGCGACATGGGCTTCGACATCGTGCACTTCAACCTGCACAAGACGTTCACGCAGCCGCACGGCGGCGGCGGCCCGGGGGCGGGGCCGATCGCCGTCTCGGCGCGCATCGAGCCGTTCCTTCCGCGCCCGCAGGTCGTCCGCCGCGAGGACGGGAACGGGCACGGCCCCGTGTTCGACCTCGACCACGACCGGCCGAAGTCGATCGGCCGGCTGCGCGGCTTCCAGGGCAACTACGGCGTGTTCGTGCGCTCGTACGCCTACATCCTCTCGCTCGGCGGCGACGGGCTGCAGGAGGCGTCGGAGACCGCCGTGCTGAACGCCAACTACCTGCTCGCGCGGCTCCGCGCGGTCGCCGGCGAGCACCTCCCGCCCGCCTACGACCGCACCTGCATGCACGAGTTCGTGCTCACGGGCGGGCCGATGAAGCGGCGACTGGGGATCCGGACGCTCGACCTCGCCAAGCGGCTGCTGGACCACGGCTACCACCCGCCGACCGTCTACTTCCCGCTGCTCGTCGACGAGGCGCTGCTCGTCGAGCCGACGGAGACGGAGACGCGCGAGACGCTCGACGCCTTCGCCGAGGCGATCGGGGAGATCCTCGCGGAGGCGGCGGAGGACCCCGAGACGGCCCGCAACGCGCCCTACACCACGCCGGTCCGCCGGCTCGACGAGGCCGGGGCGGCGAAGCGCCCGGTCATCCGCCAGCCGCTGTGACCGTCATCTTCTCCGGCATCCAGCCCACCGGCCGCAAGCACCTCGGCAATCACATCGGCGCGATCACGCAGTACGTCGAGGGCCAGGACCGCGGCGACCCGGCGATCTACTGCATCGTCGACCTCCACGCCATCACCGTGGAGTACGACCCCGCCGTCCTGCGCGAGCGCGTCCACGACACGACGGCGATCCTGATCGCGGCGGGGCTCGACCCCGACCGCTGCATCCTCTTCCGCCAGGGCGACGTGGAGGAGCACACGGAGCTGTGCTGGCTGCTCGCCTCGGTGACGTCCGTCGGTGAGCTCAACCGGATGCACCAGTTCCGCGACAAGTCGGTGGCCCAGCGCCAGCTCATCTCGGCCGGGCTGCTCTTCTACCCCGTCCTGCAGGCGGCCGACGTGCTCGCGTACCGGGCGCACGAGGTGCCGGTGGGCGAGGACCAGCGCGAGCACCTGGAGCTCATGCGCGACATCGCCCGGCGCTTCAACGAGCGCTTCGGCGAGATCCTGGTGGTGCCCGAGCACCGGATCCCCACGGTCGGCGCGCGCGTGCGCGACCTCCAGGACCCGGAGCGCAAGATGTCGACCACCGGCGGGTCGGAGCAGGGCACGGTGTACGTGCTCGACGAGCCGGACGTCATCCGCAGGAAGTTCCGCCGCGCGGTCACGGACTCGGGGACCGAGGTGCTGCGGGCGCCGGACAAGCCGGGCGTCTCGAACCTCATCGAGATCTTCGCGGCCGTGCGCGACGTGGCGCCGGAGCGGATCGAGCGCGAGTTCGCCGACCTCCGCTACGGGGAGCTGAAGACCGCGGTCGGGGACGCGGTCGCCGAGTGGCTCGCGCCGGTCCGCGAGCGCTACGGCGAGCTGCGCGGCGACGAGGCCGCGCTGGAGGAGGTCCTCGCCAAGGGGGCGGAGAAGGCCCGTGGCATCGCCACCTCCGTCGTCGCCGACGTCCGGGAGGCGATGGGCGTCGGCCCGGCGCGCCGCGGCGCCGGGTCCGGGCGGGCGGCGGCGGGCGGGTCCGTCGGCTCGACCACCTAGCCTCCCGGGGGCATGACCGACGTCCGAGACCCGTCGCCGGCCGGCGGCGTCGCCGCGCCGCGCGCGCCGGCGCCCGTGACGCAGCTCGAGCTGGACCTGGACGTGTTCGCCGGGCCGTTCGACCTGCTGCTCTCGCTCGTCCTGCGCGAGGAGCTCGACCTCCTGGAGGTGGAGCTCGCGGACGTCGTGGTGGCCTACCTCGACCACCTCGAGGCGCGCGCGGAGCTCGACCTCGAGGCCGCGACGGAGTTCCTCGTCCTGATCGCCGCCCTGCTGGAGCTGAAGTCGCGCCTGATGCTGCCCGGGGAGGAGCCGGAGGAGCTCGACGAGCTCGCCCCGGCGCAGGCCGCCGACGAGCTCGTGGAGCGGATGCTGCAATACGCCCGCTTCCGCGGCGCCGGCGGCTGGCTCGCGGCGCGGCGCGAGGCCGAGCAGGCCGTGCTGTACCGCGCCG
>DATMVH010000300.1:0-4739 GCA_035563395.1 Solirubrobacteraceae bacterium | reverse complement strand
ACGCGCCCCCAAGCGCCGCGCGCGCGTCCCGGCACCGCGCCGTGGATCGTCTGGATGGGTCTCGCGCTGTTGCTCGCCGGCACGGTCGGGTCGTGCACGCTCGCGATGCGCCGCAGGCGCGCCGGCAGGTCCCTCGCAGCCGCACGGACGTCGGCGTGAGTCGCCGCATCTACGACACGCCGGCGCCGGGCGAGTCGCCGCCGCTCGCGAAGGCCGTCATCGCGAGCGGCCGAGGCGTCCGACGCGCCGCGTCGATCGACGGCCGGCCGGGCTCCGAGCCGATGATCCCGACCGCCGGGCATCGTCACCGCCCTCACCGGTGCACCACCTCCTCGGGCATGGCGGCGGGGGCGCCGCCCGCCGGCGTCGGTCCGGGGCTGATCGGCGGCGGATCGTGACGGCGCGTCACCACATGGGCGAGCGCGAACGCGGCGCGCACCCACAGGTACAGCGCGAACGCAACCACGACGCCCGGCAGGGCGGAGAGCCCCGGCCGCGCCGGTGCGGGCTCGCCCTCCTTCGCGGGTGCCCACGCGTAGATGAACGCGAGGATCGCCAGCGGCGCGAGCGCGCTCACGATCACCGCCAGCCGATACGCCGCGTCGGAGGCGCCGGTCAGCACCGCAAGGCCGTGCCGTACGGGAAGCAGCCCGAGGATGTCACCGGCGGCGAGGACGGCGTTCACGCCGACGGCCAGCACCAACACGGGCAGCAGCCAGTAGAGGCCCGGCGCGAGCCGGTCGTGCAGCGTGCGCCGCTCGTTGGGGCCGCGGTGCACGGCCTGCGACCACCGCCGCGACCGCTCCTCGCGCCGGATGCGAGCGAGCAGGGCCCGCGGCGTCGCGACGCCCTCCTGCGCCACGTACGAGGAATCGCACAGCCGGAGCTTCCAGCCACGTGCCCGCAGCGTCGCCCCGAGGCCGCGGCGCTCGCTCGCCGCCTTGGTCCACGGCGCGTCGCCGAGTGAGCGCAGCGCCGCCAGCCGGATGAACTGCCCGTTGCTCCGGAGCCGCACGCCGCCGCCCAGATCGCGTCCGCCCTGGACCAGGACGGCGTCGGCCACGGATTCGACGTCGAGGATTCGCGCGAGCAACCCCGTCCGCGCGTTCGCGACGCGCAGCGGCAGCTGTACGGCGCCGACGGTGGGATCCGCGAAGTACGGCGCGACGCGGGACAGCGCGTCGGGAGCCAGCGCGGCGCCCGGCTCGAGCACGCTCACGACGACATCGCGCGCCTCCGTACCCCCGAGTCCGTCGAGGCCGGCGGACTCGGCAGCCGACAGGACGCGGCACGCGTGATCCAGCGCCGCGAGGTGGAGGCCGTTCGGGTCGTCCGGAGCGTTCGCCACGACGAGGCGGGGATCGCCCGACGCCGCGCTGCGCGCCATCTCCGTGGTCCCGTCGCTGGAGCCGTCGTTGATCACGATGGCCGTCAGCGGCCGGTACGGCAGCTCGAGGACACGGCGGACCGTGTCGCCGATCGTCAGCTCGTCGTCCCTGGCCGGGATCACGATCGCGAAGAGCGGCTTGCGTCCCGGCCACCGCGCCGGTCCCTCGAACCGGGGACGCCTGAGCCAGGCGACATAGACGACGAGCAGGCACGCCGTCGCCGCGAGCGTGGCGGCCGCGGTCACGTCATACAGCCCTTGGAGCACGGGGGCCACGGCGCCGCAGCCCTTGCCGCACCCGGCCCCGAGCGCGACCGCCGTCATGCCGAGCACCACCGCGGTGACCGACACGGCACGCACGAGCGCCGACTTGGTGGGACTGTGGAACGTCGGGATGCGCGGCGGTGTCCCGGTGCCACGTCCGAGGAGGAACGCCAGGAGCGCGGTCACGGCGACGACGAGCGCGACGGGGGTCGGGATCGCGGGTTCGCGCGAGGCGGCGGGCGCTCCCGTATCCGCAACGGGAGCCGCGGGTTCCGAGCGGTCCGGCACGCCCGGCGTCGAGACCGAGCCCGCCGGCGCCACCGGAGGAGCCGGCGTCGGTAGCGGCGGCAATGCCTCCGGAGTCGGCTCGGGCGGCCCTTCCGGCGCGGTCGCGGACGCCTGCGGCATCGCGGACGGCTCCGGCGTGATGGTGGGTGCTTCGGTGGCAGGCGCCTGCGCAGGCGTTTCCTCCGGCGCCTGCGGCGTGGTGGTGGGTGCCTGCTGCGTCGCGGGCGTCTCCTGCGGCGCCTGCGGCGTGGTGGTGGGTGCGTCGGTGGTGGGTGCCTCCTGCGTCGCGGGCGTCTGCTCCGGCGCCTGCGGCGTGGTCGGCGCTTCCGTCGTCGGGGCCGTCTGCGGCGCGGCCGGGGCGTTGTCCGCCTTCGGCGCCTTCGCCTTGCGACCGGTCCTGGCTAGCCGCGCGACCATGCGGTCGTCGAGCTTCACGATGCCGCGCAGGCCTGCCGCATCCCGGAAGTTCCGGAGTGCGCGCACGGTACGCGGCCCGAAGATGCCGTCCACGCGGCCGGGCCGATGTCCCAGCGCCCGCAGGCGATGCTGGGCGTAGCGGACCCGCCTCGCGCGCGGGGTACCCTGTGCACGCAGCGCGCGCTGCGTCACAGGACCGGCGATGCCGTCGACGGCGACGCCGTTCGCGGACTGCACCCGGCGCACTGCACCAGCGGTCAGCGGCCCATACAGGCCGTCGATCGGTCCCGGCTCGTAGCCGAGCCGCAGCATCACCCGCTGCAGCCGCGCAACGGCGGCCACGTGCCGGCCGTCGAAGCCCGCACCCATCGCGAGCATCGGGACCGACGCGGCGATCTGCGCACCGCGGTGCTCGGCGTTCGCCGGCGTGACCTGGAAGACCAGCATCACGGCGAGCGCGACGAGCAGCACAGGGAGGAACGCGCGTAGGCGCCGTCCCTGCACGATTGTGATCACGTTCTTCCTCCTGTGTTCGAGCGAATCCCGCCGGGCGGGGCCCGGCAGCTGACGGTCGGACCTGCGTCCGAGGCGTCAGCCGGGCTGCTCGAACAGAGCGAGGAAAGGCGTCGGCATCCACAGTGCCGACGCCGCGCGAAGCCGCCGGAGGAGAGCCGGGGCCGAGAAGGCGATCAGAGCGACGAGAACGAAGTACAGCGACGCGCCGGCGCCGCCCGATGCGGCGCTGGCGGACGCGACGCCACCCGGGCCCGGAGCGGTCGGCGCCGGGATGGACGGGGCGAGATCGGGGACCGCGACGGGCGTGCGATGACCGCGGTCCGGAGCGCCCGAGCCGCTGCTCGGCGCGTCGGCGGTCACCGGCGGCCACAGCGGCCGGAACAGGTCTTCGGCGGCCGGCGCGAGGGTGTCGAGCGGGCCGACGACCGGGCCGTGCGCGTTCGCCGGCGCATGCCGATCCGCCGCGCCACGGCGATCAGGCGACGGAGCGACCGGATCGTCGCTGCTCGGCGGCGACGGCGGCGGGACCGCGGCGGCCATCGACGCGGCCGGAACGACGGGGGCGGCCGGCTGGGCCGCGACCGGAGCCATCGGCTGCACCGGCTCCTGAGCCCGCGCGCCCGGTGCCACGTCGACGATCTCGTCGCGCGCTTGCAGCGGCAGGTCGTTCATCGGCGCCGGCTCGTCGAGCGTCGGCACGATGCGGCGGTCCGGCACCGGAGGCCGCGTCACGGGGTCGACGGCCGGCGTGGCGATCGCGTCGGCGCCGAAGCCCGAGTCGATGACGGGCGACTGGACCGGGGCGACGTCGATCGGCGGGACGCTCACGATCGGCGGGAGCACCGGGGTCACGTCCATCGGCGGGACGGTGACGAGGGGCGGGAGCACGGGGGTGAGGTCGACGGGCGGCAGCGCGGGGGTGAGGTCGACCGGCGGCAGCACCGGCGTCACGTCGATCGGCGGCAGGGTGACGATCGGCGGGAGCACCGGGGCGAGGTCGACGGGCGGCAGCACCGGGGTGAGGTCGACGGGCGGCAGCACCGGGATGATGTCGACCGGCGGCAGCACCGGCGGGACATCGACGATCGGCGGCAGCTCGACGACCGGCGGAACGGGCGTCGGGTCGACGGGCGGGACGTCGGCAACGGGCGGGACCGGCGTCGGATCGACGGGCGACTGCACCGGAGTGACGTCAATCGGCGGGAGCGCCGGCGGGAGGTCGATGATCGCCGGCACCTCGACCACGGGCGGGACCGGTGTCGGGTCGACCGGCGGCAGCACCGGTGGGATGTCGATCGGCGGCAGTACCGGTGGGATGTCGATCGGCTCGACGACAGGCGGAACGGGCGTCTGGTCGGCTGGCGGCTGGACGGGGGTCACGTCGACGGGCGGCACCTCGACGACGGGCGGGATCGGTGTCTGGTCGGCTGGCGGCTGAACCGGCGTCACGTCGACAGGAGGCGCGACGACCGGCGGGACGTCGGGGGTGGTGTCGGTGACCGGCGGGACGTCAGGAGTGGTGTCGGTGACCGGCGGGACGTCCGGGGTGGCGGGTGTCGCCGGCGGCTGCGGCGCGGGCGTCGGCGCCGGCGAAGCGTCGGTGGGCTGCGCGACGGGCGACGGCTGCGCGGGGGGAGACGGTTGAGCGGCCGGTTCGGGCGCGGGTTCAGGCCCCGGAGCAGGGTCGGGCGCGGGAGCCGGCTCGGGCGCGGGAGCCGGCTCGGGCTCGGGCTGCGCGACCGGCTCGGGCGCGGTCGCCGCGGGAGCCGGCTCGGGCGTGGGCTGCGCGACCGGTTCGGGCGCCGGCGGCGCCGGCGCGGGCTCCGGAGCGGCGGGCTCCGGAGCGGCGGGCGCGGGCGCCGTGGCC
>DATMVH010000299.1:0-4165 GCA_035563395.1 Solirubrobacteraceae bacterium | reverse complement strand
GTTCGGGCTGTGGTGCGGGCGGGTCGCCGCCCGGGGCGGCACCGGGCTCCTGCGCCGGAGCGAGGCGACGGCCTGATGGACCTCGGACTCGAGGGCAAGGTCGCGCTCGTCACGGGCGGGTCGCGGGGAATCGGGCTCGGGATCGCGGAGGGGCTCGCCGCGGAGGGCGCGCGCGTCGCGATCGCCGCACGCGACCCGGAGCGGGTGCGCGAGGCGGCCGCCTCCTTCGGCGGGACGGGCTTGGCCTTCGACTCGGAGGACCTCGGCGCGGTGCCCCGGCTGATCGAGGCCGTCGAGGCCGCGCTCGGGCCGATCGACATCTACATCGCCAACACGGGCGGCCCGCCGGCCGGCGACGATCCGCTCGGCTTCAGCGAGGACGAGTGGACGTCCGCGCACCGCACGCTCGTCCTCTCGCCGATGGCCTTCCTCCGGCGGCTCCTGCCCGGCATGCAGCAGCGCGGCTGGGGCCGCGTGGTCGCCGTCTCCTCCATGGCGGTGCTCGAGCCGATCCCGTCGCTCCAGCTCTCGAACGCCCACCGGCCGGGGCTGATCGGTGCCTTCAAGGTGCTCGCGCGGCGCGTCGCGGGCGACGGGGTGACGCTCAACACCGTCCTCCCCGGCCGCATCGCGACGGAGCGCGTCTTCGGGTCGGGCGGGCGCGAGGCGGCCGAGGCCGCCGCCCGGGAGACCATCCCCGCCGGCCGCCTGGGCACGGTCGAGGAGCTCGCCGCCGCGGCGGTGTTCCTGGCCTCCGCGCGCGCGAGCTACATCACGGGCACGACGGTCCTCGTCGACGGCGGGCTCACGGTCAGCGTGTAGCCTGGCGGGCGTACGGGCCGCTAGCTCAATTGGCAGAGCAAGGGACTTCCACCAAAAGAGGAGCGCTGGCAGGGAAACCGTCAGTTCGTCGGCGGCTATTTGCTGGGACCCCCTGAGAGCCCCGGGTACCGAACCGGTGACAATCCCGTGGGATTGGGCGATCAGCAGGCAACCCCGCGTCGGCGGGAGAGCCCTCAGAGGCCATACGCCGCCCACCCGACCGGCACGGCCGAGGGTGAAGAGATGGTCCAGACCGCAACGCCCGCGCCGCGGCGCGGGCGGCCGGTGAAAGCCGGTGCGGCAGGTTAATCCCGTGGTTCTGGGTTCGAGTCCCAGGCGGCCCACTAACCGAGCGGCGCGACGATGAGCCGGTAGCCCAGGTCCAGCTGGCGCGCCTCGCGAAAGTGCCCGTGCAGGCCGTCCCAGGCGCCGGACTCGAGGTCGCGCGCGAGGGCGGCGAGCCCGCGCTCGAGGACGGCGGCGTCGAGCTGGCGCAGCGCGGACATCCCTGCCCGGACGGTGGGATCGAGGTACGCCTCCGGGCGCGACCAGAAGGCGCCAAGGAAGCCGTCGACGCAGTCCGCCGGGACCGGGACGCGCTGCACGCGGGCCGTCGGCAGGACCTCGCGGTAGAACGACATCGCCGGGAAGCGCCCGCGGTCGAGCACGCCGATCTCCGGCAGGTACTGGCGCACGAGCCAGAACGCGCCGATCCGCGCGGGGTCGAACGTGAGCACCACGACGACCTGCCGCGCGACCCGCCGCAGCTCGCACAGGCCGGCGCGGGCGTCGCGCCAGTGGTGGACGCTGAGGACGGCCATCGCGGCGTCGACCGTGCCGCTCGCCAGCGGCAGCTCCTCGGCCGTGGCGACGACCACCGGCGCGGCCGCCGGCGGCCGCTGGTCGATCATCGTCGCGGCCGGCTCCACGGCCAGCACCCAGCGGTCGCGCGGCTCGTACGAGCCGGTGCCGGCGCCGACGTTGACCACGGAAGCCGACGTCCCGAGGGCCTCGTGGATCACCGCGGCGATGCGGGGATCGGCCCGGCGCACCGCGGCGTAGCCCGTCCCGAGGTCCTCGTACAGCGGCCGCCGCGCCACACGGCCATGCTGCCAGACGGCGCCACCGCGGCGAGACGGGCTCGCCGCGGCAAGCGGGCGTCCGCGGCGCGGCCTACGCGCTCTGCGCCATGTCGGGCGGGCCCTGCTCGATCGCCTGCGGGTCCATCCACAGGACCTCCCACTGGTGGCCGTCGAGGTCGTGGAAGCTGCGGCTGTACATGAACCCGTAGTCCATGGGGTCCTTCGCGGGCGAGGCGCCGGCGGCGAGCGCCGCGTCGGCGAAGGAGTCGACGCCCGCGCGGTCCTCGGCGGACAGGGCGATGATGGCCCCGGTGGCGGCCTGGGCGTCGGCGGTCGGCTTGGTCGTGAAGTCGGCGAAGCGCGACTCGACGAGCAGCATCACGAAGGCCTGCTCGCCGACGACCATGCAGGCGGCCGAGTCGTCGGTGAACTTCTCCTCGAACTCGAAGCCGAGCGCGCGGAAGAACGCCATCGAGGCGGAAAGGTCCTTCACGGGGAGATTGAGGAAGATGGAGCGGGAGTGCGAGGCCATGCGTCCTCCTACCGGTTCGGGTGTCGCCGCCTAGACCGGGCGGGTCGGCGAAACTCATCGGGCGACGGGTCGCCCGCCGCGCCCGATCGTTCACGTGTCGACGAAGGAGGCCGTCGTGGGAAACGCTCGAGAGCCGGTGCGCGTCGAGCAGCGCAGCGCCAAGCCGGCGGTCGTGCTGATCCACCGGTCTGGATGACGCCACAGCTGGGAGGACTGGGTCGTGCGGTTCGAACGGCGCGGGCACCGCGTGCTGGCCCGGCCTACCCCGGACCGGAGGTCGAGGTGGAGGCTCTGCGAGGACCCGTCGCCGATCGCGGCGGTAGCCATCCCCGACACCGTCGCCGCCCTCGAGGCGCTGATCCGCGGGCTCGACCAGCCGCCGTTCCTCATCGGGCACTCGTTCCGGGGGGCGCTCGTGCAGATGCTGCCGGACCGGGGCTTCGGCGCGGCGGGCGTCGCGATCGACTCCGCGCCGACCGAGGGCGGGCCGGGTCGTCCCCGCCACGCAGATCCGCGCGAGCTTCCCGGTCCTGCAGAATCCGGCCAACCGGCACCGGGCGGTCGGATCACCCCGGAGCAGTTCCACTACGCGTTCACCAGCACGCTCAGCGGGGACGAGTCGGCCACGGTCTACGACGAGTTCGAGGGCCGCGACCACTTCACGTGTGGGGCGCCCGGCTGGGAAGCCGTGGCCGACCACGCGCTGAACTGCGCGATGGAGCACGCGCCGCTGCACGCGCGCCGGACGGCGGCCGACACGAGGAGGTGACGTTCCCGCCGGCGGCGGCCTCGAGGACGGACCGCAGTACCCCCAGCGAGACTCGAACTCGCCCTACGAGCGTGAAAGGCTCGCGTGCTGACCGCTACACCATGGGGGCGGACGCCGAGCAGTCTAGGGTGCGCGAACCACCCGGCGCGTGGTTAAGCTCCCGCGCGTGGCGATCAACGCGCCCCCGACCACGACGCCCCGGCGGCGCCGGCGCAGCCCGGAGGTGGCCGAGCGCGAGATCATCGCGGCCGCCGAGACGCTGCTGCGCGAGCGGCCGTTCCGTGAGCTGACGGTCGACGAGGTGATGCGCGGGACGGAGCTGTCGCGCCCGTCCTTCTACGTCTACTTCCGCGACCGCCACCATCTCGTGCTGCGGGTGGTCGAGCACATCGGCGGCGAGCTCTTCACGATGTCCGACCGCTGGTACAAGGGCGACGGCGACGGGCCTGCGCTGATCCGGACGGCGACGGACGGCATCGTCGCCGTCTTCGCCGAGCACGGCCCGGTCCTGCGCGCGCTCGCCGACGCGGCGGCGGACGACCCGGACGTGGAGCACGCGTACACGCGGCTCGTCCAGAGCTTCATCGACGTCACGGCGACCCACATCCGCCGCGAGATCGAAGCCGAGCGCGTGCTGCCGCTCGACCCGGTCGAGACCGCGACGGCGCTCGTGTGGATGATGGAGCGCTACCTCACGCTCACGCTCGGGCGCGAGCCGCAGCGCGACCGCGGCGTCGTGGTGGAGACGCTGCAGACGATCTGGTCGCGCGTGCTCTACGGCCGCGGCTGAGGCGTCAGTCGAGCGTCGCCTGGAGCCACGCGCCGAGGACGACGGAGGTGGCCGCCATGGCCGCGACGAGCGGGACGCTCGCGCCGGGAAGGTCGTCGCGGTGGCGCACCGTCGCCACGAGGTCGGCGGCGTCGGCGACGATGCCCGCCCGGATCCAGGGGCGCGCGGCG
>DATMVH010000298.1:0-3497 GCA_035563395.1 Solirubrobacteraceae bacterium | reverse complement strand
CGGTCGCGCGGGCGCCCCGAGCCCACGGCGGGGGCCGTCCGGCGAGCCGGCCTGCGCTCCGGAAAGCGCCGCGTCACGGCTGGCGCGAACCGGCCGGACCGCTATCATCGGCGCGTCACCCGGGCGATTAGCTCAGTCGGTTAGAGCGCTTCTCTGATAAGGAAGAGGTCGGTGGTTCGAGTCCACCATCGCCCATCGCGACGGCCTCCCCGCCCTCGGCTCCACGCGCGACCGGACGTCGCACCGAGGGCGCCGAGCGCCCCGGCCCGATGGGGGCGCAGCCTATACTGAGCCAACCGGCACCCCCACGGTGAAGGAGCGCCCCGCTTGCAGGAAATGGTCATCTACGGCGTGAGCTTCGACATGGTCGGCAAGCAGCCGATCGTGCTGCTCAAGGCCGTCGACACGAACAAGTTCCTGCCGATCTGGATCGGGCATCCCGAGGCGGCCGCGATCCTCATGAAGCTGCAGGGGGCCTCCACGCCGCGGCCGATGACGCACGACCTGCTCTTCGACATGCTCGGCGAGCTCGACGTCACGTGCAGCCGGGTCTCCGTCACCGAGCTGCGCGAGAACACCTTCTACGCGTCGATCACGCTGTCCGTGAACGGACGGGAGGTCGACATCGACTCGCGCCCCAGCGACGCGCTGGCGCTCGCCGTCCGCTCCGGCGCGCCGATCTTCGCCGCCGAGGACGTGATCGCCGAGTCGGCGATCGAGTTCGAGCACGAGGTCGAGGACACGGAAGAGGTCGTGGACAAGTTCAAGGAGTTCCTCGACCACGTCTCCCCGGAGGACTTCCGGGGCGAAGGCAGCTAGGCGCGCCGGTCAGCGGCGAGCGGAAGCCGGCGCCGGGGCGCGCGCCGTCGCCTGCTCGAGGATCCGCGCGACGAGCGTCTCGAACGACAGCCCGGCGGCTTCCGCCGCCTGCGGGAGCAGCGAGGTGTTGGTCAACCCGGGGATGGCGTTCGCCTCGAGCACCGTCAGCTCGCCCGTCGCCTCCTCCAGCATGAGGTCGACGCGGGCGAAGCCGTAGCAGCCGAGCACCCGGTAGGCCTCGAGCGCGAGGCGCTGGGCTTCCGCGGTCTGCTCGGGCTCGAGCGCGGCGGGACAGGCGAACTCCGTGCGCCCGATCTCGTAGCGCGCCTCGAAGTCGTAGCGGTCGCCGCCGCGCGGGATCGCCTCCACGACGGGCAGCGCCTCCGGGCCGCCGGGCCCCTCGAGGACGGACACGGCGAGGTCGCGGCCGGCGACGTGGCGCTCGAGCAGCACCTTCGTGTCGTACGAGAACGCCGCAACGATGGCCGCCGGCACGTCGGCTGCGGTGCGTGCGAACTTGATCCCGAGCGAGGAGCCCTGGGCCGCCGGCTTGACCACGACCGGGAAGTCGAGCCGCTCTTCGATCGCCGGCAGCGCCTGCGCGGCGCCGAGCGTCTCGAACGCCGTCTGGTTGAAGGCGTAGAAGTCCGGCGTCGGGATCCCCGCGTCGCGCAGGTCGTGCTTCGCGAGCACCTTGTCGAAGCAGCGGATGCACGCGGACGGGCCCGAGGCCGTGTACGGCACGCCGACGAGCTCGAGGATCTCCTGCACCGTGCCGTCCTCGCCGTCGCGCCCGTGGAGCGCGACGAAGGCGACGTCCGGCCCGGCGGCGATCAGGCGCTGGACGAGGTCCGGACCCACGTCGATCGCCGTGACGTGGTGCCCGAGGCGCTCCAGCGCGTCCTCGACGCGGGCGCCCGACCGGAGGGAGACCTCCCGCTCGAGCGACCGCCCGCCCTTGAGGACCGCGACGCGGCTCACCGCTCGGCGCCGCCGGCCCGGCGGCGCAGCGGCAGGATCCGGGCGCCCGCGTCCTGCGCCCGCGGCTCCTCCGCGGCCGGACGGGCAGGAGCCGGCTCCGCGCCGGTGAGGGCCGAGTAGAGGCGCACCTGCTCGCGGATGACCTTGCCGATGCGGCGCACGCCCTCGCGGATGTCGTCGTCGCCCACGCCGGAGAAGTTCAGCCGCATCTCGCAGCCGCCGCGGCCGTCGAGGTAGGCCGCACGGCCGGGCACGAAGGCGACGTGGTCGCGCAGGGCGCGGGCCAGCAGGTCGGTCGTGTCGATGTAGTCCGGCAGCGTCGCCCACAGGAACAACCCGCCCTGGGGGCGCGTCCACGTCGCCTCCGCGGGGAAGTGCTCGGCGAGCGCCTCGAGCATGACGTCGCGGCGGCGGCGGTACAGCGAGCGCTGCCGGCCGAGGTGCGCGCGCCAGTCCCCGTGGGCGAAGAAGGCGGCCACGAAGTGCTGCGCGAACGGCGCCGAGCACAAGTCCGTGGCCTGCTTGCCGAGGTTCAGCTTCTCCAGCACCGGGGACGGCGCGGCGGCCCAGCCCAGCCGTAGGCCCGGGGAGAGGATCTTCGAGAACGTCCCGAGGTAGATGACGTACTCGCCGCCGTCGAGGCCGTAGAGCGTGGGCTGCGGCTCGCCCTCGTAGCGCAGGAGGCCGTAGGGATTGTCCTCCAGCACGAGCAGCTCTCGCTCGGCCGCGATCCGGACGAGCCGGCGGCGCCGGTCGAGCGCCATCGTCACGCCGGCCGGGTTCTGGAACGACGGGACGGTGTAGATGAACTTCGGCGTCCGCCCCTCGCGGTCGAGCCGGTCGAGCGCCGCCTCCAGCGCGCCGATGCGCATGCCGTCCGCGTCCATCTCGACCTGCACGACGTCCGCCTGGTAGGTGGAGAACGTCGGCACCGCGCCCGGGTAGGTCGGCCCCTCGGCGACGATCACGTCGCCCGGGTCGATCAGCGTCTTGCACACCAGGTCGATGACCTGCTGGCCGCCCGTGGTGACGAGGAGGTCGGACGGATCCGCGTCCATGCCCTCCTCGGCCATCACCTCGACGATGCACTCCTTGACCTCGTCGAGGCCCTCCGTCGGGCCGTATTGGAGCGCCTTCGCGGCGGAGTCAGCCGCCACGCGCGCCATCAGCGCCGCGAGGTCCTCGGCCGGGAAGGTCGAGGTGTCCGGCAGCCCGCCCGCCAGCGAGATGACCTCGGGGCGCGCGGTGATGGCCATGAGGTCGCGCATGGCGGAGGACGTCATGACCTGGGTGCGGCTCGCGAAGAGCCCGGCGTAGCGCTCGATCTCGTGCGCCGTCGACCGTGCGCGGCCCATGCTCCGGGTTTCGCCGCCGGACCCCGGGCCCCTCTGGGACTCGTCTATCGTCATGCGGCCAGGGGACCCTAGCGCGCGGATGGAATATCTCCTCGACCTTCTCCAGGGCGCCGGCCTCGCGGCGGCCATCGGGATCCGGCCGTTCCTGCCGGTGCTGCTCGCGGGCGCCCTTGCCGTGGCGGACCTCGGGCTGGACTTCGAGGGCACGGACTTCTCCTTCCTCGAGACGTGGCCGTTCCTGCTGGGCGTGCTCGTGCTCGTCGCCCTGCTGGACTTCGCCGGCCGGCGGGCCGGGCGCGAGCAGGCGGAGGCGGGCGCGCTGGGCTGGGCGCTGCTCGCCGT
>DATMVH010000297.1:0-6235 GCA_035563395.1 Solirubrobacteraceae bacterium | reverse complement strand
AAGCCCCCCGCCGTCACGCAGGGCGGCGACCGCTTCCGTCGACAACAGCCGGTGTGTCGGCCCTGCCGCTTTGCGGTGACGTCGCTCGCCGCCATGCTGCTCGCGCCGCCGGCCGCCGCGCAGGGGAGGTCGGCGGACGTGGCGGCGCTGCAAAGCGCTGTGCGCGCCGCCGGCGACTACGACGGGACGATCGACGGGATCGACGGCCCGGACACGCGCGCAGCCGTGCGCGCCTTCCAAGGTCGCCATGCCGTCGCCGCCGACGGCATCGCGGGCCGGCGACACGGCGGGCCCTCGGCGTGCGCGGACGCCCGGCGGTCGGATCCCGCCTGGTGGGACCCGCCCGGACGCGTGCCTGGGACGTCGCCGGTCTGCAGTTCCTCCTCGGGCTCCACGGCTTCTCCAGCGGCCATGTGCACGGCGACTACGGCGCCGAGACGCGCGCTGCCGTCGCCCGGCTCCAAGCGTGGGCGGGAATCGTCGCCGACGGGATCGCCGGTCCGTCCACGTTCGCCGCCCTCGCCCGCACGCCGCCGCGCTCGCCGTTGCGGTTCCTGCGCCCGGTCGCCGCTCCACGAACCGACCCGTTCGGGCCCCGCGACGACCGCGGGCGCAGGGGCACGACTTTCCTGCCCCGTTCGGCGCGCGCATGCGTGCCGCGGGTCGCGGCTGCGTGGCCTTCACCGGCTCGAGGGGGGCGCTACGACACGACCGTCGTCCTGCGCCACGGTCTCGGCGTGACCAGCTGGTCTGCCCACCTCTCCTCCGTTCCGGTCGAGCGAGGAACCTGCGTGCGCGCGGGGAAGCTCATCGGGCGCGTGGGATCGACCGGCCATTCGACCGGACCACACCTGCATTTCGAGGTGCGCCTGCGCGGGGCCGCCGTGGACCCGGAGGGAACCTACGGCGCGTACTGAGCTGACGCGCCGTCGGGCGCCGGTCCGCGCTGCGGCCGGCGGCGAAGCGCGCACGGGCACCATCCATCCGGCGCGCGAGCCGGCCTCGGGGCGCGACGCCACAGGCCTGCACCGACGGGGCAGCGGGTAGGTCGTGAGAGCCACGACCGTCAGGACAGGAGGTCCGAGATGCACGCCGAGAGCGACCTCGCAAGCCGGAGCCGCACCGCCGACGGTGCCGCAGCGAGCGGCGGGCCGGCGCAGCGCCCCGCGACCCCCGGCGAGCTCCGGGTGACCGAGCGCGACCGGGACGGCGTTCGCGTCGTCGAAGCGGCAGGCGAGCTCGATCTGTCCACCGCTCCGTCGCTGTGCCTCCGGCTCGAGTCGGCTCGAGGTCGCCGCGACCTTCGCGTCCTGCTCGATCTCGGCTCCTTGGAGTTCTGCGACTCGACCGGACTGCGAGCGGTAATCCTCGCCGGCCAGGAGATCACGGCCTCGGCCGGCACCTTCTGCGTGGTCGTCCCGCCCGGCACGGGAGCCGTCGCACGCCTGTTCGAGCTCTCGGGCGTCGCCGAGTTCGTGCCGGTGTTCGCGACGGTCGAGGAGGGCCTCGCCTTCTTGCGAAGCCGCGGCGGCGCCGGAACGGCATAGCGGCAGCCGCCCGCAGGCCGACGGTTTCCCTGCCCGCCGGGACGGGAACACGGGTCGCGGAGTCCCCCCCCCGCCGTTCAGGAGCCGTGTCGACTTCGCGTCTTCGCCGCGCTCTTCGGGGCGTGCTGGTCGTCGCTGTCACGGTGGCCGCACTCGCGGCGCCCGCGTACGCCGACGAGCCTCCGATCTTCCTCGGCTGGTCGTCGGCGCTTCCGCCGGGCGCGCTCGCCTATGAGCCCGGGTCGACCAATGAGTGCCGGGCCGGACGACCCACGTGCGTCGACAAGGTCATCCGTCGCCTGCGCGACGACCTCGACGCGTTCCGCTGCTCGCATCACTCGCCGTTCGCCGTCACCTATCTCCGGGTCACGGAAGCCGTGCGCCTCGCGCTCGACGATCCGGGCTTCTTCGCGGACGCCCGGTTCGTCGCTCGCGAAGACCAGGTCTTCGCGGACCTCTACTTCCAGGCCTACGCCAACTGGCGCACCGGTACGGGACCCCTGCCGGAGGCGTGGAGGATCGCCTTCGACGCCGCGAGGGACAAGCGCGTCCGCCCCGGCACCAACGTGCTGCTCGGGATCAACGCGCACGTCAACCGCGACCTCCCGTTCATGCTCTATCTGGTCGGGCTGGTCGCGCCGGACGGCACCTCACGCAAGGGCGACCACGATCAGATCAACCCGTTGCTCAACAGCGTGCAGCTCCCGATCGTCCGGGAGATCGCGCGTCGGCTGGACCCGACCGTGGACGACGCCAACACGCCGGGCACGCTCGATGACACCGCGTTGTTCCAGCCGCTGCAGGCGTGGCGCGAGGAGGCGTGGAGGAACGCGGAGCGCCTCGCCGCCGCCCCGACCGCAGCCGCCCGCGATGACGTCGCCCGCCAGATCGAGGCGGCCGCCGCCGCGCGAGCCAGGCTGCTCCGCGACGCCGGCAGCTACCTGCCGCTTTCCAACGCCGCCGCGATTCGCGACCAGTACTGCGCGACGCACTTCGCGTCCGTCTGACGACGCCCCCTCGCCGCGAGTCCGGCATCAGCGCAGGCCGGCCCCCACCCCGGCCGCGGCGTGCGCGAGGTGGGCGCGGGGCTCGGTTGGCGCCGAGGGGTGCATCAACGATCCGGGCGTTGACGTCGCGACAGGCGCGCGCGAGCGCGCTCACCCGACGTAGCCGCGCCGCCGGAGAGGACGAGCGCGCGATCCACGATCCGGGGCGGCCGCCCCGCCGCCCGGCGGCGGCGCGGCGGAGCGCCGTCCACCGCAAGCTCGACTTCGGCACCCGTGCCGATCTCGCCGCCGCCCTCGGCGAAGATCCCGGGCCGGCACGCAGGGGGCGATCACGGCGCGAGGCGCCACGCGCGCCCGCATCCGCGCGCGTGACGCGCCGCCGGCGCGTACGTCCGCCGCCGGCCCGACTCGACGGAGGCCATGCGCTCGATCGGTCCGGCCGCCGGAAACCCGAGAGGGAACAGCTGCCGACGGTCACATGCTTCGAAAGCCGGACGCCTGCGGCGGCTCGTCCTCCTCGGGGCCCGGGAACGGCACGCGGAAGCGGTGACTGCCGGAGCCGACCTCCGCCGGCTCCCCGTCGCCGGGCAAGTCCACCCGCGCCGTGGTGTTCGGCGGCACCAGCACGGACACCTCGAGCTCGCCGTCCGCGCGCCGCCACCGCACCTCGGCGCGCCCGTACGGCGTCTCGTGGGCGGCTTCGGCGTGCGCGAGGCCGCCGCCCGGCCGCGGCCGCACGAGCAGTCGCCGGTACCCCGGCGCGTCGGGCCCCAGGCCGGCCACCGTCCGGTGCATCCAGTCGGCGACCGCGCCGAGCGCATAGTGGTTGAACGACGTCATCTCACCCGGGTTCACCCTCCCGTCCGGCAGCAGGCTGTCCCAGCGCTCCCACACCGTCGTGGCGCCCATCGTGAGCGGATAGAGCCACGACGGGCACTCGCGCTGCAGGAGGAGCGCGTACGCCGCCTCCAGCTCGCCCGCGTCCTGCAGCGCCTGGCAGACGAGCGGGGTGCCCACGAACCCGGTCGAGATCCGGTACCCGGATCTCGCGACCAGCTGCGCCAGCCGCCGCCCGGCCCGTTTCCGCTGCTCCTCGGACTCGAGCAGCTCGAACTGGAGCGCCAGCGCGTAGGCTGTCTGGGAATCGCTCGCCACGCGCCCGGCCGGCGTGACGTACTCCGCGTTGAACGCCTTCCGGGCGCCATCCGCCACGCTTGCGTAGCGCTCGGCCTCCTCCGTCCGCCCGAGGATCGCCGCCGCCCGCGAGACCAGGCGCGCCGAGTACGACAGGTACGCGGTGGCCACGAGGTGCGCGTCGGTCGACGCCAGCGCGGGACGATCGGGCGGCGCGCTCGGGTCGAGCCAGTCGCCGAGTTGCATGCCCGTGTCCCACAGGAGGCCCTCGCCGGCGCGCTCGGCCTCCAGGTCGACCCACGCGCGCATCGAGTCGAACTGCTCGTCGAGCACGGCCAGGTCGCCGAACCGCTGGTACAGCACCCACGGCACGATGACCGCCGCGTCCCCCCACGCGGCGGTGGCGGCGTTGCGGATCTCAGCGGACAGCGCGTCGTCGCCGCCGAAGCGCAGCGGAAGGAACGGCACGAACACCGGCACGTTGCCGTCCTCGCCCTGCTCGGCGGCGAGGTCGCGCAGCCAGGAGGTGACCATCCCGGCGCAGTCGTAGAGGAACGACGCGGTGGGCGCGAAGACCTGCAGGTCGCCCGTCCAGCCGAGCCGCTCGTCGCGCTGCGGGCAGTCCGTCGGGACGTCGAGGAAGTTGCCGCGCATGCCCCAGACCACGTTCTCGTGGAGGCGGTCGAGCAGCGGATCGGACGACGAGAACCAGCCCGTCCGCTCCATGTCCGTGTGGTAGACGGCGGCGGTGAGCTGCCCCGGCCCGATCTCCCCCGGCCAGCCGGTGACCTCGGCGTAGCGGAAGCCGTGGAACGTGAACCGCGGCTCCCATTCCTCCTCGGCGCCGGTGCCGCGGAGCACGTACGTGTCGGTGGCCCGGGCATGGCGCAGCGGCCGGACGCACAACTCGCCGTCCTGCAGGACCTCGGCGTGGCGAAGGGTGATCGTCCGCCCGGCCTCGCCGGCGACCCGGAGACGCAGGCGGCCGACGAGATTCTGCCCGAAGTCGACGATCGTCCGGCCCGACGGCGACGTCGTGATCTCGAGCGGCTCCACCTCCCCCGTGCACCGGACGGGCGGCCCGTTCGGCGCCACCAGCCGCGCAAGGTCGAGCGGCTCGATCTCGACCGGCGTCCACGCGCTCGCGTCGAAGCCGGGCGAGGACCACCCGTCGAGCTCCAGGCGCGCATCGTAGGCCTCGCCGTCGTAGATGCCCGCGGCAGTGATCGGCCCGGTGGCGGACCGCCATTCCCGGTCCGTCCCGACCCGCTCGATCGTGCCGTCGGCGTAGGTGACCTCGAGTTGGGCGAGCAGCGCGACTCGATCGCCGTAGATCTTTGGCACGCCGCCTTCGAAGCCGAAGCGGCCGCGGAACCAGCCGTCGGCGAGCTGCGCGCCGATCGCGTTCGCGCCCGCGCGGAGCAGGCCGCCGACGTCCAACGTCTGGTAGCGCAGGCGCTCTCGGTAGACGGTCCAGCCCGGCGCGAGCGCATGGTCGCCAACGCGCACGCCGTTGAGCTCGACCTCGTAGAGGCCGTGAGCGGTGACGTAGAGCCGCGCCGATGCGACATCCGCCCGCAGCGCGAACGCTCGGCGCAGCAGCGGCGCGGCACCGTCGACCGGCCGGGTCTCGTCCTCCGCCGGGGAGGCGAGCTGCGCGCTCCAGTCCTCGGGCTGGAGCAGTCCCGCCTCCACGACGGCGGCGTCGGACCAGGCGGACGGCTCACCCCCGTCCGGTCCCCACACGCGCACCCGGACGGCGCGGCGCCCGCGCGAGCGCAGCGGCGGCGCGTCCCACGGCACGAGCACCGACTCGTCGCTCTCCACGCGGCCCGACGCCCAGTGGTCCTCCCCCACCGGGTCGCGGACCTCGACCTCGTACGCGGACTGACGCCAACCGGGCGCGTCCGTCGCGACCTTCCAGGAGATCCGGGGGCGAGGCTCGCCGATGCCCAGCGGCTCGCGGTGGTGCTCGAAGCGGACGCTGTGGACGCCGGCCTCCGCCGCGCCCGCCATGGGCGCCTCGGATCGGGTGGCCATGTCGGTCACGGCGTCCGTCCGGCCGCGTCCGCCTCGTCGACGGTCGGCTCCGGCGTGCTGGGCAGCGTCACGTAGGTCCTCCTGGCAGGGTGCGACGGCGGTCGGGGAATGATGCGGCATCGGGGCGCGCACGGCGCGCGACCGCTGGCGGGCGATCCCCGCGCGAGGTCTCATACGCGCACCTGTTCGCGGAGCGCCGCCATCCGGACGTCGCCGATCCCCGGAACGTCCGAGAGCTCGTCGACCGAAGTGAAGCCGCCATTGGCCTCGCGATGGTCGAGGATCCGCTGCGCCATCGCCGGCCCGATGCCCGGCAGCACGTCGAGTTGCTCGAGCGTGGCGGTGTTCAGGTTCACCGGCCCCGCAGTCGCCGCGGCCGCGCCGGCCGTCGTCGCGGCCTCGCTCGATCCGCCCGTGCCGCCCGACGACGCCGCGACCGCCGGCGCTCGCTCGGGCACGAGCACCTGCCGGCCGTCCTCCACCTTGGCCGCGAGGTTGAGGCCGGCG
>DATMVH010000296.1:0-2735 GCA_035563395.1 Solirubrobacteraceae bacterium | reverse complement strand
AGCAGCCCGCGATCCGCGAGGTCGCGGCAGAAGCGCGCGACGTCCTGCTCGACCGAGCCCGTGGGGCGCCCGTAGTGCGCCGCGACCTGCGCGGCCGCCGCGCGCACCGTCGATGCCCCGGTCAGAGACTCGAGGATCTTCGCGGCCGTCGGGTTCAGCCCGTGGTAGCGCCCCGTCTGGAGGTTCAGGATCACCGTCTCGTCCGCCAGCGCGCGATGCACGACGTGAGCCGGGATGCTGGGGCGAGTGTCCAGGATCTCCATGTGCTCCGGTCGAGTCTAGGCACGGAGCTGGGCGCTGTCGGTGAGCGCTGGACGGATGTGCTGCGCGAGCGTCTCCGGTGGAACGGCGGTGTCTGCCACGAGACGCCAGACCGGCGTCGACGCCGCGATGTCGGCGGCCAGCTCGAACCGCGAGCGCGCCCGCTCCGGCCGGTCCGGGAAGCCCAGCAGGTGCGGCATGAGCTCGATCAGCGGCGATCGGGCGCGGGTGAGGCGCAGGTCGGCGCCCGGCCGGCGGTCGAGCAGGACGACGCCGGCGAGCGGCAGCGGGCGGTCGACGGTCTCCAGCGCGCACCACGTCTCGCCGTCGAGGGTCGCGATCGGGCGCCCGACCTCCGGCGCGCCGGCGGGCCGCGTGAGCACTGGCGGCCCCGGGTGCGCGAGCGGCGCGGCGCCCGGGCGGCGCGCGAGCGCGAGGATGTCGGCCGTGACGAGCGGCCGGCCGTCCGCCACCAGGCGGGCGGTCAGCGTCGACTTGCCGCCGCCGGAGGCCGCGGCGATCGCCACGGCGCCGGCGTCGGTCGCCACGGCCCCGCAATGCAGGACGTCCAAGCCGCGAAGCAGGGCGGTGGTGAACAGGACCGAGTCCAGCAGCACGCGCACGTCCGTCACGTCGTCCGGGTCGTGCGCGCAGAGGATCCGCGTCGCGCCGGCGTCGATGTGGAACGCCGGATCGCCGTCGAGCAGCATCAGCACGTCGTCCGCCGAGCCGACCAGGGCGACGTGCGGCCGTCCGTCCGTGCCGCCTTGCCAGCCGTGCGTCCCGCCGCCCGAGAAGGCGGCCGCGACCGCGTCCGGGGACGCGCGGATCAGCTGGACGGCGTCCGCCTCGTCGGTGGCGGGCGCAGGGCGCCACGCGCCCGGAAGCGGAAGGTCCGGAGCGAGCGCGAGCCCGAAGGCGCGCAGCGTGCCCGGACGCCCGGTCAGGCGTGGGCCCCGCTGAGGCGCTCGATCTCCCGGCGCACGAGATCCGCCAGCGCCGGGGCGTCTCCGAACGCGCGCGTCATGGGCGGACGCTCGGCGTCCGCCGCGGCGAGGTGCTCCGGGCGGATGTCGCCGTCGACGGGCACGACGAGCCCGATCTGACCGAGCTTCTCGGTGATCTGCACCTGATGGTCGTCGACGTGCTCGCCCTCGGACGCCTTTCGCGGCACGACCAGCGGCGTCAGCCCCGCGCCCAGCGCGCGGGCGATCATCCCGGAGCCCGCGTGCGTCACCACGCGCCGGGCGCGCTCGGCGGCCGCGTCCATCTCGGCCGGGCGCATCCACGCGACGGCCTCCATGTGTCGCGGGCGGTAGCTGCAGACGCCGGTCTGCGCCACGGCGGGACCGGGGAGGACCCCCGCGCCGACGGCCTGGTCCACGACTCGCAGCAGCCGGTCGAAGGGGTCGATGTGCGTCCCGACCGCGACGAACGTCCCGTCGCCGGTCGAGCGCGGGGCGCGCGCGACGGTGAGCTGGTCGAGCAGCGCGGGCCGGCCGACGCGGGCCTGGGGATAGACCTCCAGCATCTCGGGCCACTGGACGAGCACGCTCGACGCCAGGCGCGAGAGCACTCGCCCGGACTCGGACGGGTTGTGCACGCGCGCCATGGTCTCGACGAACACCACACGGGCGCCGAGCGCGCGCGTCGCCGCGCAGAACGGCACGACGCTGCCGGAGCCCGCGGTGACCACCATGCGGGGACGCTCGCGGACCGCGGGACCCAGCGAGCGCATCGCCAGTCGCAGGTTGCCGGCGGTGAGCCCGTGGAAGCGGGGGAGGACCCGCACCTCCTCGCCGTCCGCGTGCAGAGCGTCGGCCGAGGCCCCGGGGGAGACGACCCAGACCCGCTGATACTCCTCGAAGGCGGGGCGCAGCGCGAGCAGCAGGTCGAGGTGCCCGCCCGGCGTCGCGACCAGGTAGATGGTTTCCGGACGGCTCGTCATGGCGGCCTAGTGTTCTACAAGGCGCCGGTCACGGGCGCGCGGGCCGCGCTGCGTCAGCATGGGCGCGATGCGGATCCTCGTCCTGGTCGAAGGCACGCTCGGCCACGACATGGCGGGCCCGTCGATCCGCGCGTCCGGGCTCGCCCGAGCGCTGGCGTCGCGCCACGAGGTGACGCTCGCAGCGCGCGGCGACACGCCCGGCGCGCACCACGGGATCCCGGTGATCCCGTACACGCGCCAGATGGTCCTGCGCGCCGCCCGGGCGCACGATGCGGTGCTCGCGCCGTGGATCCCACCCTACGTCCACGCGTCGCGGCGGCCCGGGACGCGCCTGATCGCGGACCTGTACGACCCGCTCGAGCTCGAGCTTCGGGCCGCCGGCGCGGACCCGCATGAGCGGTCGATGCTCGAGCGGCTCGAGCGGCTGCAGGCCGAGCACGCCGACGTGCTGCTGTGCGCGACGGAGGCGCAGGCCCGCCGCCTGCGCGCCCGGTATCCCCGCGCGGCGCGCAAGCTGCTCGTCGTG
>DATMVH010000295.1:0-2820 GCA_035563395.1 Solirubrobacteraceae bacterium | reverse complement strand
CCGTGCGGCCGCCGGCCCGCCAGCGCGGCCTCCCGGCTCGCGACCTCGGCGGGCAGCGCGGCCGCACGAACTCGTCGTACGAGGCGAACCCGAGGCCGGCGAGCAGCTCCTCGAGCCGCGCCGACGACGCGGCGATGGCCGCCTTGCGCTGCCGCGGGTCGCCGTCCTCGACCTCCCGCTCCAGCGCGGCCAGCTCCGCGTAGAGCTTCTTCTTGACGTCCGCCAGCAGCCGGGAGCTCGGCTTTACCTGCACGGACACGTAGCCGTCCTCGACCGGCACGCCGATGGCCATGACCCAGTGGGCGGGGTGATGGCGTGACGGCTCACGGCCGGGTGAATCGCAAACCCGGCCGTGAGTTGAGCTCCGCGCGCGCTACAGGCGCGACTTCAGGAGCTCCTTGCCCTGCTCGCCGCCCTTGCGGCTCGCGTCCTGCGCGCGGCGGAAGAAGTCCGCCAGCTCGTTGTCGCCGTCGCGCTCCGCGTCCTTGATGTACGTCTCGAGCCGCAGCGCGTTGCTCAGCGACTGCTCGGTGAACCAGATGATGTTGTAGTTCTTGTCCTTCGTGCCAGTGACCTGGCCGGTCTCCTCTGTGCTCATGTCGAGGTCGCTACCCAGCAGCGCGTGCACGCGTGCGCGCGATTGCGCGCCGTGTCAGCCAACGTACTCAGGCGACGTGCCGCGTCGCCGCGGCCGCGTAGCGGGCCTCGATCTCGTGCTCGTTGTGGGCGTAGCCCTGCCACAGATACGAGAGCCACATGCGCGTGCGCCGGTGCTGGTCCTGCCAGACGTGGCAGAGCTCGTGGACGATGAGGTCGTTGGAGACCTCGGCGAGCGGCCGCAGGACGAAGATGAGCGGACCGCACTCGTAGCCGTGGAAGCGGCGGAAGCCGGGGACCTTGAACAGCCACGGCGTGTGCAGGATCCGCACGTGCCGCATCCGCACCGGCCGCGGGTACAGCGCCAGGTGGGCGAGGCGCCGCTGCGCGCGGGCGAGGTGCGCGCGCTCGAGCTCTTCCATGGGGCCGGCCAGCAGCGGCACGGGCCGGGACGATAACCCGCGCGCGGTAGTCTGACCGGGATGCCGCACGCAGCCACGGAGCAGAGGCTGCTGCGCGGGCTCGTCTTCGTGGTCGGCGTCTCCACCCTCGGCGCCGAGATCGCCGCGGCACGCCTCATGGCGCCGTTCTTCGGGGCCTCCACGATCGTGTGGGCCAACACGATCGGCACCGTGCTCGTCGCGCTCTCGATCGGCTACTGGCTCGGCGGGCGCCTCGGAGACCGCCGCCCGCACCTCGACGGCCTCGCGCGCTGGGTGCTCGGCGCGAGCGTCCTGCTCGCCGTCGTGCCGCTCGTCGCCGACCCGTTCCTCTCGGTCTCCGTGCGGGCGTTCGACGACATCGACGTCGGGGCGGCGATCGGCTCGCTGATCGGGGTGCTCGTGCTCATCGCCGTGCCGGTGCTCCTCCTCGGCGCGGTGTCGCCGTGGGCGATCCGCCTGAGCGTGGCGCGCGTCGACGACGCCGGCCGGACGGCGGGCGGGCTCTACGCGCTCTCCACGATCGGCTCGCTGCTCGGCACGTGGCTGTCGACGCTCGTGCTCATCCCGCTGATCGGCACGCAGCGGACGTTCATCGCCATGGCCTTCGCCGTCGCCCTCGTGGCCGCCCTCGTCCTTCCGCGCAAGATGCTCCTCGTCCCGCTCGCCATCGGTGCGCTGCTCGCCATCCCGCCGGGCACCACGAAGCCCGCCGACGGCGCGCGCGTGCTCGAGGAGCGCGAGACGGAGAGCCAGTACGCGCGCGTCATCGAGCTGCCCGACGGCGAGCGCCGTCTCGAGCTCAACGAGGGCCAGGCGTACCACTCGGCCTGGCGGCGCGACACGGTCCTCACCGGCAACGTCTGGGACGGCTATCTCTCCACGCCGTTCACCGTCCTCGGCCGCCCGCCCGAGTCGCTCGCCATCCTCGGCAACGGCGCCGGCACCACCATGCGCGCCTACGAGCGCCTGTTCCCGGGCACGGAGATCGACGGCGTGGAGATCGACGGCGAGCTCACGGAGCTGGGGAGGAAGTGGTTCGGCCTGCGCGAGCGCCCGAACGCGCGCTTCCACACCGCCGACGCGCGCCCGTTCCTGCGCCGGGCCGATCGCCGCTGGGAGGCGATCATGGTCGACGCCTACCGGCAGCCGTACATCCCCTTCTACCTGACCACCCGCGAGTTCTTCGCCCTCGTCCGCGACCGGCTGGAACCCGGCGGCGTGGTCGTCGTCAACGCGGGGCATCCCGAGGGATCGGAGAAGCTCGAGGAGATGCTCGCCGCCGGTATGCGCAGCGCCTTCCCGCACGTCGCGCGCGACCCGATCACCGACGTCAACACGCTGCTGATCGCGAGCGACCGCGAGCCGTCGCCCGTGCGCGTCCGCGAGGCGCTGCCCACGGTCGATCCGCTCGTGCGCCCGGTGCTGGCCGGCACGGCGGCGCGGCTCGGGCCCGCGCTCGGCGGCGGGCCGGTCTACACCGACGACAAGGCGCCGGTCGAGTGGCTCATCGACCGGTCGATCATCTCCTACGCCGCGGGACAGGACTGATGGCCGCGGGCGAACGGCACCGGGCCACGATCGCCGTCACCGCCGGGCGGCCGCCGGCCGAGCCCGGAGCGCCGGTGAACGCTCCCGTCGTCTTCAGCTCCACCTACCGCGCGGGCGGCGAGTACAGCTACGGGCGCTACGGCGGCCCGACGCAGGCGGCCTTCGAGGAGGCGCTCGGCGCGCTCGAAGGCGGCCGCTGCGTCGGCTACGCGTCCGGCCTCGCCGCCACCGC
>DATMVH010000294.1:0-2677 GCA_035563395.1 Solirubrobacteraceae bacterium | reverse complement strand
CGCGCGCCGAGCGGGTCGAGCCGCCGCCTCGCTTCCAGCGCCCGGCGGGCGACCGGCGGATCGGCGAGGCGCGCGACGGCGTAGAGCACCGACCACGCGGTCGGGTTGTCCGGCTCCCGCCGCACTACGTCCTCGAGCAGCGCGATCGCCGCATCCGGGCGCTCCTGCGCCTGGTACACCAGCGCCCGCCCGACGTCCGGTGCCGTGTCGGGGTTGAGCAGCCGCGCCGCGCGGAACGCCGCATGGGCGCGCTCGGCGCCGCCCGGGTCGCCGAGCCGGCCCGCCGCCTCGACCCCGCGCGCCTGCAGCCGCGCGTCGCGCTCCATCACGCCGAGCCACGCGAGCACGACGACTGCCAGCAGCGCGACGGCGATCCGCGCCACGTCAGAGCTCCTCGGCGATCCGCGGCGCCTCGCGGGTGAAGACCCGCACCGCCAGGACGCACACCAGCACGAAAGCCGCCGCGGGGACGAGCAGCCGCGCCGTCCCGCCGGCCGCCGCCGCGGGACCGGGCGCGGCAGGGTCGATCACCCACTTGCGCGCGAGCTCGAACACGACCGCCAGCGGGTTGAGCGCCAGCACCTCGCGCAGCCGCCCGGACACGATCTCGAGCGGGTACAGCACGGGCGTCGCGTAGAACAGCGCGGTGGCCGCGACGCCCCAGATGATCGCCGTGTCGCGGAAGCGCGGATAGAGCGCCGACAGCATCATCGCCACCGCCGTCGTCAGCACGAACAGCACGGCGACGAGCAGCGGGAACAGCAGCCACGTCCACATGGGCTCGATGCCCGCGACCACCACGAAGACGAGCACGACCGCGAGGTTGACGCCGAGGTTGAACAGGCTCGTGAGGACGACCGCGAGCGGGATGACGAGCCGCGGGAACTGGCTCTTGCGGACGACGGACTCCTGGCCGACGATCGAATGGACCGCCTGCGACGTCGCCTCCTGGAAGAAGGAGAAGAGGACGATGTTGAACAGCAGCAGGACCGGATAGTGGGTGACGCGGTCGCCGAGGTCGAAGGCCTGCGTGAACACCGCGAGCAAGACGGCGAAGAGCAGCAAGGGCCGCGCGAGCGACCACAGGTAGCCGAGCGCCGTGCCGAGGTAGCTGCGCCGGAACTCGGACACGGCGATCAGGTACAGCAGGTCCAGCGCGCGCCGCAGGCCGCCCCCCAGCGCGGACGGGCCGTGGACGTCGCGCAGAACGGGCGAGGCGTCGCTCACGGCGCCTCGAGGACGGGCTCGAGGTCGACCTCGGCGCGGACGTCCGCGCGCACGGACACCGTCCCCGGGCCGGGCCGCGTGCCGTAGACGACGAACTCCAGCAGCCGCAGGAGGTGCAGCGCGAGATCGCCCTGCGCGCGGTTGCGCGAGACCATGCAGCTGACGGAGTAGCGCCCGGGCAGCAGCGGGTTCTCGACCCGCCCGGCGATCCGCACCCGGCGCCCGGCCGGGAGCAGCGCATCGAGCGACTCGTTGAAGCCGAACACCGCGGCGCCGTCGGCGCCGAGGAAGTGGAAGCCGAAGACGGGCTCCGCGAGGTCGCGACGCGCCTCGAAGACGGCGCGGAACCCGATCGGCTCCCCCTGCTCGACCGCTTCGACGCGCTCGCCCGCGCCGTTCTCGAGCCAGGCCCCGAGCACGCGGACGTTGACGTCCGGCACGCCGCCGGGCACCGGCCCGTCCGCCCCGGCGCCCTGGAAGTTGATCCGGTAGTAGCGCAGCGCCGCCTCCTCGGGATCGCCGAGGTAGCGGCGCTCGCCGTCGTGGAGCAGCATCGCGCGGTCGCAGAAGCCCTGCACGGTCGCCATGTCGTGGGTCACGAGGACGACCGTCCGGCGCGCGTGGCGGCGGGCGGCGAACACGTCGAGGCACTTCTGCGCGAACGCCGCGTCCCCGACCGCGAGCACCTCGTCGATGAGCATGACGTCGGCGTCGGCCTCGACCATGACCGCGAAGGCGAGCCGGACCATCATGCCCGAGGAGTAGTTCTTGAGCTTCAGGTCCGCGAACTCGCGCAGCTCGGCGAAGTCGAGCACCGCGTCGAGCCGGCGGCGCGCCTCGCGGCGCCCGAGGCCCATGATCACCCCGTTCAGCACGACGTTCTCGCGCGAGGTGAGCTCCGGGTTGAAGCCGACGCCGAGCTCGATGAACGGCGCGAGCCGGCCGGCGACCCGGACGCGCCCGGCGTCCGCGCGGTAGATGCTCGACATGATCTTCAGCAGCGTGCTCTTGCCCGAGCCGTTGCGGCCGACGATCCCGAAGAACTCGCCCTCGCGGACGTCGAAGGTCACGCCGCGGAGCGCGCGCAGCTCACGGTGCTCGCCGTGGGCGAACGGATGCAGGGCGCGCTCCTTCAGCGTGTCGACGCGGTGGCGCGGGATTCGGAACGTCTTCTCGACGCCGCGGACGTCGATCACCACCGGCGCGTCCATTCGTGCCGAAGGGTACGCGTCAGACCCGGGCCCGCCAGCGCCGCAGGCGGCGCTGCTCGAAGGCGAGCGGGCCGGGGAGGCTCGCGTCCCAGCGCCGCTCCCGGGGCGCCCGCGCGAGGATCGCGACGAGCCGCCGCCAGGCGATCCCGCCGACGAGCTCGAGCTCGCTGCCGAGCGTCTCGGTGCGGCCGGCCAGCACGCGCAGCGACCGCGCGGCGAGCCACACGAGCGCGGCGGAC
>DATMVH010000293.1:0-2531 GCA_035563395.1 Solirubrobacteraceae bacterium | reverse complement strand
CCAGCGCCTCGGCCCCGGAGGTCACCCGCATGCCGGCGCCGGCGCAGGGGAAGGCCGTCGTGACGACCGCGGTGGCCGGCGAGGTGCGGGTGAAGGTGCCCGGCGGCGACGGCTACCAGAGCCTCGGCGACGTGGCGTCGGTGCCCGTCGGCGCCGTCGTCGACGCCCGCCACGGCACGATCACGCTGTCGAGCGAGACGGCGGACGGCACGCAGACGGGCGAGTTCCGCGGCGCGCTGTTCGAGGTCCGCCAGAGCCGCGCCGGCGACGGCATGACCGAGCTGCACCTCAGGGGCGGCTCGTTCGCCGCCTGCCGCCCCACGCAGAAGACCGTGGCGCGTGCCGCCGGCAAGCGCAAGCGCGCGGTCCGCTCGCTCTGGGGCAAGGACAAGAGCGGCCGCTTCCGCACGCACGGCCGCGACAGCGTCGCCACGGTGCGCGGCACCGAGTGGCGGGTGACCGACCGCTGCGACGGCACGGTCACGACCGTCACCGAGGGCGCCGTCATGGTCCGCGACCGCCACACCGGCCGCCGCACGCTCGTCCGCGCCGGCCAGCGGCACTTCGCCCGCCACCGCTGAGCGACATGCCGCGCGGCGGGCGGATCGGGCTGGTGCTGCGCCGCGTGCGGGCGAGCCCGCGCGTCGCCGTCCTCTCGGCCGGCCTCGTGGCCATCGCGGTCGCGGCGGCGGCCGATGTCACGCACGTGATGGACGCGCAGGAGCAGGAGACGATCGCCGTCCGCTTCCAGCTGCGCGGCGAGCAGCCGGTGAACGACGTCGCCGTGCTCGCCGTCGACGACGAGAGCCTCGCGTCGCTCGGCGCGTGGCCGTTCCGGCGCTCGCTGCACGCGCGGGCGGTCGACGCGCTCCACGCCGCGAACGTGCGCGACATCGTCTACGACGTCCAGTTCAGCGAGCCGACGCGGCCGCGCGAGGACCTCGCGCTGTACGACGCGCTCGGCCGCGCGGGCGGGGCGGTGCTCGCCGCCACGGCCACCGACGAGCACGGCGACACCGCGGTCTTCGGCGGCCGAGAGAACCTCGAGGCGATCGGCGCCGAGGCGGCGTCCGCGGCGTTCGTCACCGCGGAGCGCGACGTGTACCTGCGCTTCCCGTACGCGAGCAGCGGCCTGCGGACGCTCGCGGTGAGCGCGGCGCAGCGCGCCGGCCGCGACCTGCGGCCCGGCGACTTCGCGGACGGCGGCGCGTGGATCGACTACCGCGGCGCGCCCGGGACCATCCCCACCGTGTCCTTCTCCCGCCTCGTCGAGTCGCCGGAGCGGTACGCCGACAAGCTGCGCGGCCGCGTCGTGGTGGTCGGCGTCACGGTGCCCACGGAGCAGGACATGCACGCCACGCCCACGGCCTCGGACCGTCTCATGTCGGGACCGGAGATCCAGGCGAACGCCGTCTGGACCGCGCTCCACGGCCTGCCGCTGCGCGGCGCGCCGCACTGGACGGTGTGGCTGGCGATCCTCGTGCTCGGGATGGGGCCGGCCGTCGCGACGCGCTGGGGCGGCGCTGCGCGTGCGGGCCTCGCGGCGCTGGTCCTCGGCGGCGCGTACATCGCGGGCGCGCAGGTGGCCTTCGAGGCCGGATACGTGGTCGAGGTCGTCTCCCCCCTCGTCGCGCTCCTGCTCGGCACGATGAGCGCGACGAGCGCCGCCTACGTCGCCGAGCGCGAGCAGCGCCGCCGCGTCGCGACGTACAGCGCGCGCCTCGAGGAGGAGGTGCGGGCGCGCACGGAGCAGCTGCGCGAGACGCAGCTCGAGGTCGTCCGCCGGCTGGGCCGCGCGGTCGAGTGGCGCGACACGGACACGGGCTTCCACATCGACCGCATGAGCATGCTCGCCGAGCGCCTCGGGCGCGCGCTCGGGATGCGCGACGGCGAGGCGGAGCTGCTGCGCCAGGCGGCCGTCCTCCACGACGTCGGCAAGGTCGGCATCCCGGACGCCGTCCTGCACAAGCCGGGCAAGCTGGACGCGGAGGAGTGGGAGCTGATGCGGAGCCACACGACGATCGGCGGGGCGATCCTCGCCGGCTCGTCGTCGCCCCTGCTCCAGCTCGCCGAGTCGATCGCGCTCGCGCACCACGAGCGCTGGGACGGCTCGGGCTACCCGCGCGGCCTGCGCGGCGAGGAGATCCCGCTCGCGGCGCGAATCTGCGCCGTGTGCGACGTCTTCGACGCGCTGCTGTCCGCGCGCCCGTACAAGCCGGCGTGGACGCTCGACCAGGCGCTGGGCGAGCTCGAGCGCCAGCGCGGCAGCCATTTCGACCCCGCGATCGTCGACGCCTTCATCGCGCTCGTGCCGTCGCTCGAGCCGCAGCTGGTCCAGCAGGCGGGGACGGAGCAGGTCGGGATCGCCGGCGTCGCCGCGGACGAGCCGCGCGCCGCGGTGCCGGACGCCGACGGCCGCCTCGCGGCCGCGGCGCGCACCGCCTGAGCCGCCCCCCGCCGATCTTCGAGTCGCGCACATGCCCGGTCGCCATACTGTCGCGGTGCGCTCGCGCATCGTCCTGACCGTCCCA
>DATMVH010000292.1:0-6386 GCA_035563395.1 Solirubrobacteraceae bacterium | reverse complement strand
AGCGCCGCGACGCGGTCGGCGAGGCCGCGCAGGCCGGATCCGGCGGCGGCGTCCGCGCCGCCTACGCCGTCGTCCGCCACCTCGACCGTCACGCTCGCGCCGTTGCGCCGGACCGCCACGGTGGCCTCGGTCGCGTGGGCGTACTTCGCGACGTTCGCGAGCGCCTCGGACACGACGAAGTACGCGGCGATCTCCACCGGCGCGGGCAGCCGCTCGTCGCCGTCCGCCTTCACCGTGACCGGCACGGGGGCGCGCGCGGCGAGGGCGTCGAGCGCCGGCTCCAGCCCGCGTTCGGTGAGCACCGCGGGATGGATGCCGCGCGCGAGCTCGCGGAGCTCGGCGAGGCCGGTCTTCAGCTCGGCCTGCGCGCGGTCGAGCAGCGCGGCCGCCTGCGCGTCGCCGGCGATGCGCCGGCGGACCTGGCCGAGGAGCACGGCGACGGCCACGAGCCGCGACTGCGCGCCGTCGTGCAGGTCGCGCTCGAGCCGCCGGCGCTCGTTGTCGCCGGCCTCGACGAGCCGCGCGCGCGACGCGCGGAGCTCCTCCAGGCGCGCCCGCAGCTGCGCGTCGAGGTCGGCCACGTGACTGCGCAGCAGTCCGCCGAGGAAGGCGAGCGGGAGCATCGCCGTGGCGATGAAGGCCGCCCACGAGGCCGGCTCGCCCGCGACCGCGATGCCGACGGTCGCGAGGAGGAAGGTCGCGAGCCCGCACAGGTAGACCGGCGTCAGCTGCACCCGTTCCAGCGGCGGCGTCCGCAGCCAGCGCTTCGCGAGGCGGACGAGCACGACGACGAACAGCACGACGTACAAGCCCAGCTCGATCGCGAGGGCCGCGTCCGCGAGGTCCTCGTCGCGGCGGACGAGCACGAGGCTGGTCGGGCACCGGGCGCAGCCCAGGTCCTCCGGCCCCGCGACCAGCAGCGCCGGGAGCGACGCGAGCGTGAAGAGGAGATAGCCCGCCTGAACGATGCGGCGGTCGGCCCGCGCGGCGAGCCGACCCGAGGGGAACGCCATCACGAGATGGAGGAACACCGCGCCCCACAGCCCGTCCGCGAGCTGCGCGACCGTGTACAGCAGCCGCGAGTCGGCGAAGCCCAGCCCGGCCACGAACCACGCGAAGCCGAGCAGCACCATGAGCGCGCCCGTGCGGCTCTCCGGGCGCCGGCGCCAGGCGTACAGGCCCGTGCCGACGAAGCTCCACATCACCGCAGGCCCGAAGACGGCCCAGACGCCCTTGTCCTCCTCGTGGTCGCTCGTGAGGACGAGAGCGATGACGGCCACCCCGCACGCGAGCGCGGCGACGACGACGGCGCGCACGTGCGCGGGGGTCATGCCGCGATCCTGCCCTCGCGCCGGCCCGCAGGCAAGGGCGCCCGGCGACGCGCTTGGCGCCGGCGGCCCGCGGCTACTCGCCCGCAAGCAGCGAGAACAGCGTCTTGTCGCGCCGGGCGCCGCTCGGGACGGGCATCGACCGGACCACCCCTTCGCGGGTGAAGCCGGCGCGCTCCAAGACGCGATCCGAGGCGACGTTGCCGACGTTGACGTAGGCCGCGACGCGCAGGACGCCGAGCGCGAAGGCGTGCTCCGCGAGGAGGCGCGCGATGCGGGTGCCGACTCCCTGCCGCCGGGCGTGCGACAGCACCCAGTAGCCGATCTCCACGATCTCCCGCTCCGCATCGAGGTGATGCAGCGAGCCTCCGCCGACGATCTGCCCGGTGCGGCCGTGCAGCGCGGTCATGGGCAGCATCCGCCCGCTCGCCGCCATCGCGGGGAGATGCGGGAGGGACGCCACCATCTCCGCCCGGCCGAAGGCGGGCAGGTTGCCGGCTTCGCGCGTCTCCGGGTCGGCGAAGGCCGGCAGAAACCCGTCGATGTCGTCCGCCGTCGGCCTGCGGAGGACGACGACACCGTCCGTGATGCCCGCCTCCGGGTACGCGAGCCGCAGCGTGGGCTCGCGCATGCCGGGCGGCAGGCCCGCGGGCGCCGTCTGCGCGTTGCTGGCTGCCTCGCGGGCCGTCATGGTGCGAGGCTGGCACGGTTTGCTCGCGGTGTCGCTACGGCTGCCCCCACGCGTGAACCGGATCAGGGCCTGATCAGCGCGCTGGCCAGTCCTCGCGCAACCGAGCCAGACAGTCAGGTTCGTACGCGCCCGTGAGCGCGCCGTGCGTCCTGGCGACCGCCTCTCGCTGTCGAGCCGTCGCCTCGCGGTCGGCCACGATGGCGTGGTGGGCCTCCTCGACAAGCCGGAGCAGGAGCTCCGCCCGCGACCGCACGTCGGGCCACCGCGCTGCGGCGGCGTCGAGCGCCGCCGCGACGTCGTCCGTCTCGGTGATCGTGATCCGTCGGCGAGACGTGGGCATTCCGGGCGGAGTGTGGCATCGCCGTGGACGCCCGCCGTCCGCGGTCGGCGACCGCGATGCCGCTCAGGCCGCCGCCTCGAAGCGCTTGAAGCGCAATTCGAGCCGCTGCGGATCGGGGCGGTCCTCCGGGCGCCTGGGCATCGCAATCCGCCCTCCGTGGAACCCCTGCAGTCCAGTCCGCAGCATCGGACCGTCGAGCTCGCGCCGCAGCCGGTCGGCGATGTGCACGACGCCCTCGGGGTCGATGCCGAGCAGGTTGCGGTCGAAGGCAAGGTGATGGATCGCGCACAGCGCGAGGCCGTTCACCACGGCGGCGACGCCGCCCGCCTCGCTGTCGGGAACGATGTGCGCGGCCTCGACGAGTTCGCGCTCTCGCAGCGTGCAGATGGCGCAGCGATGGCGGTAGGCGCGCATCACGTCGAGCTTGAAGCGCTGCTGGTGCAGCCGGTAGCGGGCTTCGCGCGTCGCATACGCGCGGACGTTCGCCGCGGACACAAGTCCGCCGGGCTGCATGTCCTGCACCGGCAGTCCGGGCTCCAGGACGACCGTGCGAGCCGACGCGTCGTCCGCCGTGACGAACATCGGCGCGACGACCAGGTACTGCCCCGGGGTCAGCGCGCGGAAGTAGACCAGCGGGGTCTGGAGCTCGAATGCGGCCCGCAGTGCCCGATTGTCCGGCTGATCGATCGCGCCGGCACGATACGCGTAGGTGAAGGACCCATCGGGCGCGAACGCGTCGGCGTAGGGGTCGTTCACCGAGGTCGTGAGCGTGAGCGCCGCAGGTCCTCGCTGGGTCTTGGACCGATGGATGCCCTTGTAGAACGAGCCGAAGCTGAGGCGCCGGCCGGCATGCTCGAACCCCTCGCGGAGCCGCGCCAGCGGCACGAGGTCGTCGTAGCGGTGCGCCAGCTCGCGCGCGGTGGAGACGGCCGCCTGGCGCAGCGGCAGGTCCGGGTCGACCGGCGGCACGCCGCGGAGCTTCGCTCAGGGCCGGGTCGTGCGCAAGGCGCGCTACCCGGCGAACTGGTCGAGCACCGCGCGCATGTGGTCGCGCGGGAGCGGCCCGAACCGGACGGACCACGCCCCGCCGAGCTCCTGCCGGAAGCTCGGCGTCAACCCGACGCCCTGGAGCGTCTCCTCCGCGGCCTGTGCGTCGGTGTAGCCCGTCGCGCCGTGGTATGTGAAGTCGATGCCGTAGCCGCCGACTCGACGGGCCAGATGGAGATGCGGTTGGGACGAGCGAGCGGCCGGGGCGCTTGCGGCCCACGAGAACGACGTCCGTCATGCGCCGTTCGTCGGCCGGAAACGGAGCGGCATGAGCCCGCGCCTTCCGGATGGCGTGAAGCGCACCCCGGTGGGATCCGCGGCATGCCGCATTCAGTCGCCGCCGAGCCGATCCAGGCGAGCGTGTTCGCGGGCTGAGCACGACGATCCCGTACAACTCCTGCATGGCCACGGCCGAGGCAGCGATCGTCGACGCCGGCGGGCGCGACGTGCGCGTGACGAGCCCGGACCGCGTGATCTTCCCGCCGACGGAGCGCTCGCCGGCGATCACGAAGCTCGACGTCGTCAACTACTACGTCGCCGTCGGCGACGGGATCATGCGGGCGCTCGCGCGCCGCCCCACGACGCTCGAGCGCTGGCCGAAGGGCGTGCACCTCGGCATCGTCGTCTCCACGCGCGACCGGAGCGGCGGCGACGCCTTCTACCAGAAGCGCATCCCGAAGGGCGCCCCCGGCTACGTCGAGACGGCGCGCATCCAGTTCCCCTCCGGCCGGCACGCCGACGAGGTGTGCCCCACGGAGCTCGCCGTCGTCGCGTGGGCCGCGCAGATGGGCACGCTCACGTTCCATCCGTGGCCGGTGCGCGCCGCCGACGTCGACCATCCCGACGAGCTGCGGCTCGACCTCGACCCCCAGCCGGGCACGGACTTCGCCGACGCCGTGCGCGTGGCGGCCGAGGCGCGGGCGCTCCTGGACGAGCTCGGCTACGCCGGCTTCCCGAAGACCTCGGGCGGGCGCGGCGTGCACATCTACGTCCGGATCGAGCCGCGGTGGACGTTCACGGACGTCCGCCACGCGGCGATCGCGTTCGGCCGCGAGCTCGAGCGGCGGTTGCCGGGCGAGGTGACGACGAAGTGGTGGAAGGAGGAGCGCGGCGAGCGCATCTTCCTCGACTACAACCAGAACGCGCGCGACCGCACGATCGCCTCGGCCTACAGCGTGCGCCCGAAGCCCGGCGCACCCGTCTCCGCGCCCGTGAGCTGGGACGAGCTGGCGGACGTGCAGCCGGAGGACTTCACGGTCGCGACGATGCCCGCCCGCTTCGCCGCGGTCGGCGACCGCCACGCGTCCATCGACGACGCCGCGCACTCCCTGCAGCCGCTCCTCGAGCTCTACGAGCGCGACGTCGCCGAGGGCCGCGGCGCGGACATGCCGTATCCGCCCGACTATCCCAAGATGCCCGGCGAGCCGAAGCGCGTCCAGCCCTCGCGCGACCGCGACCGCCCGCGCGACTGAAGCGCCCGGCTACGGCGCCTGCGGCAGCTTCTTGGCGCCGCGCTTGAGCACCGGCGCGGACGGCGGCGGCACCACCGGGCCGATGTCCCCGTCCGGCGCCTCGTCGAGGTCGACGATCACCGGCGCGTGGTCGCTCGGGCCGCTGCCCTTGCGGGCGTGACGGTCGACCCACGCGGCGCGGACCCGCTCGGCGACGGCGGCGCCGGCCAGGACGAGGTCGATCCGCATCCCGAGGTCCTGGTGGAACATGCCCGCGCGGTAGTCCCAGTACGTGAACACGCGCTCGCCCGGCCAGCGGTCGCGCACCACGTCGCGCAGCCCCAGGTCCTGCAAGGACGCGAGCGCCGCCCGTTCGGGCTCCGTGACGTGCGTCTGGCCGACGTACGCGTCCGGGTCGAAGACGTCGTCGTCCGTCGGAGCGATGTTCATGTCGCCCAGGACGATCGCTTCCGCCGGCCCGGCGGCCGCCACCATCGCCCGCAGCGAGTCGAGCCACGCGAGCTTGTAGACGTAGTGGTCGGAGCCGGGCACGCGGCCGTTCGGCACGTACACGGAGACGACGCGGATGCCGCCGCACGTGGCGGACACGGCGCGCGCCTCCGGATGGGGAAACCCGGGCGCTCCTTCGATCCCCGCGACGACGTCCTCGAGCCCGACCCGCGAGAGGATCGCGACGCCGTTCCACGTCGCCTCGCCGTGCACGGCGAAGGCGTAGCCACGCCCCGCGAGCTCCGCGCCGAGCAGCTCGGCGAACTTGTCGTCCGCGAGCTTCGTCTCCTGCAGGCAGACCACGTCGGGCTGCCGCTGGTCCAGCCACGGCAGCAGCCGCGGGACGCGCTGCTTGACCGAGTTGACGTTCCAGGTCGCGATCCGCACCGCCGCTCACCGTACCGAGGCCGAGAGCGCGCTCACCTCGATCGTGCGGTCGAGCGCGACGGCGTCGAGCAGCGTGCGGTCGTGCGTGACGAGCAGCAGCGTGCCGTCGAACGCGCCGAGCGCGGTCTCGAGCTGCTCGATCGCCGGAAGGTCGAGGTGGTTCGTCGGCTCGTCGAGCACGAGCCAGTTGGCGCCCGAGGCCATCAGCAGGGCGAGGCTCGCGCGCGTGCGCTCGCCGGGGGAGAGGCTGCGCGCGGCCCGCGCCACGGCGTCCTCGCCCAGCCCGAACTTGGCGAGCAGCGAGCGGGCGTCCTGCTGCGAGAGGCCGCTGTGGGCGACGAAGGCGTCGAGCAGCGCACCGGCGCCGTCGAACCCGGCGCGCGCCTGGTCGAGCACGCCGATCCGCACGCCCGGGCCGATCCAGCGCGTTCCTGCGGCCAGCGGCAGCTCGCCGGTGAGCCCGTCCACCAGCGTCGTCTTCCCGCTGCCGTTCCGGCCGACGAGCGCGACGCGCTCTCCCCACGCCAGTTCCAGGTCGAGCGGGCCGAGCAGGAACTGGCCGCGCCGCAGCTCCGCGCGGTCGAGCCGCACGGTGACGTCGCCCGACCGCTCGCCGCCGCCGAAGCGCAGGT
>DATMVH010000291.1:0-6546 GCA_035563395.1 Solirubrobacteraceae bacterium | reverse complement strand
CGCGCGCGACGCGGCGCTGACGCTCGCCGTCCCCATCGCCCCCGGGCTCGTCGCCCCCGTCCACGTCGCGAGCCACCGGGCGATCGGGCCGGGCGAGCCCGTGGAGCTGCCGGCGGCCGGGGGCTCGCTGGCGCTCGACGGCGAGCGGGAGATCGAGCGCGGCACGGGCGAGCGCGTGACCCTCCGCCTGGTGCCCGGACCGCTCACCATCGACGTCGACGCGGTGATGCGCGAGGCGGCGCGGACCGGCGCAACGCGCATGCAGCGCGCGGGGAGTTAGAGTCGGGCGTACCCGTCGGGGAGAGGAGAGAGCATGTCGACAGTGGCGCCGCCCGGTGTCGGTTCGTTGACGCGCGAGCGCCTGCTCGAGGCCTACCGCGTGATGCGGACCATCCGCGAGTTCGAGGAGCGCCTGCACCGCGAGTTCGCGACCGGGGAGATCCCCGGCTTCGTCCACCTGTACGCGGGCGAGGAGGCGATCGCGGCGGGCGTGATCGCGCACCTGGGCCCGGACGACTACGTCGCCAGCACGCACCGCGGCCACGGCCACGCCATCGCCAAGGGCTGCGACGTCAAGGCGATGATGGCCGAGATCTACGGCAAGGCCAACGGCCTCTGCAAGGGCAAGGGCGGCTCGATGCACATCGCCGACCTGAGCCAGGGCATGCTCGGCGCGAACGGCATCGTGGGCGGCGGCCCGCCGCTCGTCTGCGGCGTCGGCCTGACCGCGCGCGTCAAGGGCACCGACCAGGTCGCGGTGTCGTTCACCGGCGACGGCGGCTCCAACCAGGGCACGTTCCTCGAGAGCCTGAACCTCGCGGCCGCGTGGCACCTGCCGGTCATCTTCGTGGTCGAGAACAACGGCTACGCCGAGTCGACCTCGAGCCGCTTCCACCAGGCCGGCGTCGACGTCGCCAAGCGCGCCGACGGCTTCGGCATGCCCGGCATCATCGTCGACGGCTTCGACTTCTTCGCCGTCCACGAGGCCGCAGGAGAGGCGGTCGAGCGCGCCCGCTCCGGCGGCGGCCCGTCGCTGCTCGAGTGCAAGGTCAACCGCTACTACGGCCACTTCGAGGGTGACCAGCAGACCTACCGCGGCCCGAACGAGGTGGAGGACCTGCGGCGCACGCGCGACTGCCTCGACGCCTTCGCGCGGCGCGTGACGGACGCGGGCGAGATCGAGCGCGGCGACCTCGACGAGATCGACCAGGCCGTCCGGCAGCTGATCGACGACTCCGTGCGGGAGGCGAAGGCCTCGCCCGACCCTGCGCCGGGCGACGTGCTCACCGACGTCTACGTCACGTACTGAGGGAAGGGGGCACCCGTGGCTCGACGCATCACCTTCCAGCAGGCCATCAACGAGGCGCTCGCGCAGGAGATGGAGCGCGACCCGACCGTGGTGATCTTCGGCGAGGACGTCGCGGGGGGCGCCGGCGCGGACGGCGAGGACGACGCCTGGGGCGGCGTGCTCGGCGTCACCAAGGGCCTGCACCCGCGGTTCCCCGACCGCGTGCTCGACACGCCGATCAGCGAGTCGGCGTACATCGGCGCCGCGGCGGGCGCGGCGGCCTCGGGCCTGCGCCCGGTCGCCGAGCTGATGTTCGTGGACTTCCTCGGCGTGTGCCTGGACCAGATCTTCAACCAGGCCGCGAAGTTCCGCTACATGTTCGGCGGCAAGGCCGTCACGCCGATGGTCGTGCGCGCGATGTGGGGTGCCGGCATCCGCGCCGCGTCGCAGCACTCCCAGTCGCTCTATCCGATCTTCACCCACATCCCGGGGCTGAAGGTCGTCGCGCCGTCGAACCCGTACGACGCCAAGGGCCTGCTGATCCAGGCCATCCGCGACGACGACCCGGTGATCTTCCTCGAGCACAAGGTGCTCTACACCGTCGAGGGCGACGTCCCGGAGGAGCCGTACGCGATCCCGTTCGGCGAGGCCGACGTCCGCCGCGAGGGGTCCGACGTCACCGTCGTGGCGCTCGGCCGGATGGTCCACTTCGCCGAGCAGGCGGCCGAGGAGCTCGCGAAGGAGGACGGCATCGACTGCGAGGTGATCGACCTGCGGACCACCTCGCCGCTCGACGAGGAGACGATCCTCGAGAGCGTCGAGAACACCGGGCGGCTCGTCGTCGTGGACGAGTCGAACCCGCGTTGCGGGCTCGCCGCCGACATCGTCGCGCGCGTGTCGCAGGAGGCGTTCGGCGACCTGAAGGCGGCGCCGCGGATGGTGACGCCCCCACACACGCCCGTGCCGTTCAGCCCGGTGCTCGAGGACGCGTACCTGCCCTCGCCCCAGACCGTCGCCGACGCGATCCGGGAGGTGGCGGGCGCGGCCACGGCGGGCGCGCGATGAGCGCCGCCATCGAGAAGCTGGGCATGCCCAAGTGGGGCCTGTCCATGACGGAGGGCCGCGTGATCGAGTGGCTCGTCGACGAGGGCGCGGAGCTCGACGTCGGGACGGAGGTCGCGGAGGTCGAGACGGAGAAGATCAACGGCGCCGTGGAGTCGCCGGCGGCGGGCATCCTCCGCCGCCGGGTCGCCGCCGAGGGGGACGTCGTCCCCGTCGGCGGCCTCCTCGGCGTGATCGCCGACGCGAGCGTTCCCGACGAGGAGATCGACGCCTTCGTGGCGGACTTCCAGGCGAGCTTCGTCCCGGGCGAGGCCGAGGAGGACGCAGGGCCGGCGCCCGAGACCGTCACCGTGGAGGGGCGATCGCTGCGCTTCCTGCGCAGCGGCGAGGGCGGCGAGCCGCTCGTCCTGCTGCACGGCTTCGGCGGCGACCTCAACAACTGGCTGTTCAACGTCGAGCCGCTGAGCGGCGACCGCGCCGTCTACGCGCTCGACCTGCCGGGCCACGGCGGATCGGCCAAGGACGTCGGCGACGGGACGCTCGCGGTCATGGTCGGCGCGCTGCGCGGCTTCCTCGACAGCCAGGACATCGCGCGGGCGCATCTCGCGGGGCACTCGATGGGCGGGCTCGTCGCCGCGACCCTCGCGCTCGAGGACCCCGACCGCGTGCTCTCGCTCACCCTCGTCGACGCCGCCGGGCTCGGGGAGGAGATCGACCGCGAGTACATCGAGGGCTTCATCGAGGCGTCCGGGCGCCGGGACCTCAAGCCGGTCCTCCAGCGGCTGTTCGCCGACGAGGGCCTCGTGACCCGCCAGATGGTCGACGACGTCCTGAAGTACAAGCGCCTCGACGGCGTGCAGGAGGCGCTGCGGGCGATCGGCGGCGCGCTGTTCGCGGACGGTCGCCAGCGCCACGTGCTGGCCGGCGACCTCGGCGCCTACGACGGGCCGCTGCTCGTCGTCTGGGGCGAGCAGGACCGCGTCATCCCTGCCGCGCACGCCGGGGCCTGCCCCGAGCGCGCGCAGACGACGGTGCTGCCGGGCGCCGGACACTCTCCCCACATGGAGGAGGCCGGCGAGTTCAACCGCATGATGGAGCGGTTCCTCGCCGGCGCGCGCGCCGGGTGACCGCGGATCCGGAATCGACAGGAAGGACCGAGATGCTGCTTCCCAGGGACATGGTGGTCGAGCGGCTGCGGGCGCGCGGCGACCTCGACGCCGCCGAGCGCGCCGAGCGCGAGCTCGGCGAAAAGGTCGACACCGAGGGCGACGCGGAGCTGCTCGCGCAGCTCAACGTAGATCCGCGGGAGCTCGAGGACTCGTTCGGGGGTCAGTCGCCCGCCGTGGGCTGAGCGGCACGCTGACGCGCGTCGCCGGCGAGCGCGCGCTCGAGCCGCGCGCCGGCGGCGAGCACGCGCGCGTCCGCGCCCGCCGGCGCCACGAGCTGGACGGACGCGGGCAGGCCGTGCTCAGCCGGCCCGCACGGCAGCGCGAGCGCCGGCCAGCCGAGTGCGTTGAAGGGGAAGGTGAGGCGAATCACCGCGTCGCGGATCGGGCGGTCGTCGCGCACGGCCGGCGGGGCGACGAAGGCGAGCGTCGGCGTGAGCAAGAGGTCGAGGCCGTCGATCGCCTCCGCGGCGCGCTCGCGGTACTCCTCGCGCCGGCGCAGCGCGGCCGCATAGTCCGCGTCCGTCACCGCGTGCGCGGCCTCGAGCTTCCCGCGCACGCTCTCGCCGTAGGCGTCGGCGTGCTCCGGGAACAGGCCGCGATGGGACTCGGCGACCTCGCGCTGGAACACCGTCGCCAGCCGGTCGGGCAGCGGGAAGGCGACGCGGCGGCGGCGCGGGAAGCGCTCCGCCGCCGCCTCGACCCGGGCGCGTACGAGCGGCTCGGCGAGGTCCGTCCAGGCGACGCCGACCTCGAGGTCGTCGAGGCCGCCGGCAGTCGCGCGCTCGAACCCGGGCACGAGCGCCTCGAGCATGCGCGTGCACGTCTCCACGTCGCGCGCCATCGGCCCGGCGTGGTCGAAGCTCGGGGCGAGCGGGAAGCAGCCGTCGAGCGGCACGAGCCCGTGGCTGGGCTTGAACCCGGCGAGGCCGCAGCAGGCGGCCGGGATGCGGATGGAGCCGCCGGAGTCCGAGCCGAGCGCGGCGTCGGCGAGGCCGGCGGCGAGCGCCGCGCCGTTGCCCGCGCTCGACCCGCCGGCCGTGCGCGTCGGGTCGAGCGGGTTCGGGACGTCGCCGAAGTGCGGGTTGTGGCTCGTGATGCCGTAGGCGAACTCGTGCAGGTTCGTCTTGCCGGCGTTGGCGTAGCCCGCCGCCTCGAGCCGCTCGACGGCCGTGGCCGTGCGCTCGGGCACGTGGCCGGCGAAGAGGACGGACCCGTACGTCGTGCGCACGCCCGCGGTGTCGAACAGGTCCTTGACGGCCAGCCGGATCCCGTCGCCGATCCGCTCGGGCCGCGCGAGGAAGATCGTCACCCGCGCGACTGTAGACCGCGCGCGTCCCGCGCGGCCTTCCTGCGCGTTCGCCGGCTCGGGCCGATCAGGTCGAGGACCTCCGCCGCCAGCGGTTCGCGAGCGGCGAGGAAGCGCGGTGCGAGGCCATCCTCGAGCGGCGGCAGGCGGTGCACGCGCAGGCCGCTCTGCTCGCAGAGGAAGAGGCCGGCGTTGACGTCCCACGGGTGGATCCACTGCTCGTGGAAGCAGACGTCGACGCGCCGGGCCGCGGTCCAGGCGAGCTCGAGCGCGGCGCTGCCGAGCGCGCGCCGCTGCCCGACGCGCCGGAACAGCCGCTTCTCGAGCTTCGCCGCGCGCTTGACCTCCGCGTCCGTGGCCGTCGCGATCCCGCCGGTGATGACCGCGGCGGCGAGGTCGCCGGGCTGCCGCGCCGGGGCTCCCGCCCCGTCCATGCGCAGCGGGCCGCCGCGCACCGCGGTGAAGAGCTCGTCGCGGAGCGGGTCGAGCACGACGCCCGCCACCGTGCCGTAGCGATCCTCGCAGGCCACGCTGACGCAGAAGAGCGGGATGCCCGCCAGGTAGTTGACCGTGCCGTCGAGCGGGTCGACGACCCACCGCAGCCCCGTCGTCCCGTCGCGGTCGACGGATCCCTCCTCGGCCACGATCGCGTCGTCCGGGCGGTGCCGGTCGAGCACCGCGCCCACCGCCGCCTCGGCCGCCCGGTCGGCATCGGACACGAGGTCCGTCGGGCCGCGCTTGGCGGCGACCCCGGTCGGGGCTCCGGCGAAGCGGGCCGCCAGCTCGCGAGCCGCCGCGGAGGCGGCCTCGATCGCGATCTCCAGGACGTTGCGGGGCACGAGCGCGCCCCCCGCGTCGCCGTTGCCCTGCATGGCTCCGATTGCAGCACGGAAGGAGCGGATCTCCGCCGGGCGTTCACGATCCGGCCACCGTTCCGTAACGCGCGCGTCACAGCCCGCCACGTCGAGCGCGCGCCTACACGTCCGCGGTCTCGGCGGCGGCGGCGGCGAGCAGGTCCTTCCGCGCCGTGAGCTTCACGCGCGGGCGCGCCTCCTGGCGGCCGCGCTCGAGCTCGCGGTGATCGATCGCCCGCCAGCCGTCCAGCGTCACGACGTCCGGCTTCCGGGCGGCGAGCAGCGCATCGATGCCGTCGTCCCGGGCGGGGCGGCGGAGCACCCGCGCCTTGAGGTCCTCGACGAGGCAGGCGACCGTCTCCTCGGCGTCGCGCTTGTTCGTGCCGAGGATCCCGGTCGGCCCCCGCTTGATCCACCCGACGGCGTACACGCCGGGCAGCGGCTCGCCGCCGGGGGTGAGCACGCGCCCGCCCCGGTTGGGCAGGACGAAGTGGCGCTCGTCGAAGGGGACGTCGGGCAGCGGCACGGCCTGGTAGCCGACGGAGCGCAGCACGAGCCCGCACTCGATCGTCTCCACCGCCTCGTCGACGGGACGTGCCCGCACCGCGCCGTCGTCCGTGCGCACGATCTCGTTGCGGCGGACGTCGATCGCCTCGGCCCGCCCGTCCCCGCGGATCTCCACCGGCGACCGGAGGAAGCGCAGCGTGATGCGCCGTCGCGCCTCGGGGCGCTCGGGCCGAGCCGCGAACTCGCGCAGCAGCTCGACGTTCGTGCGCGCGGTGAAGGTGCCCTCCTCGTCGAGCCACGCGAGCGACACGGGATCCAGCTCGATCTCGTGCGGGTCGACCCGGATGTCGACGCCGTCGA
>DATMVH010000290.1:0-2048 GCA_035563395.1 Solirubrobacteraceae bacterium | reverse complement strand
CACCGGGTCCACGGCCCGCCGCGGGGCCGCGCGCGCAGCTGCGCCTCGACGCGGTCGCCGCGCGCCCAGCGCAGTCCTGCGAGATCGAAGCGCGCTGGCGCGGTGAGGACCTCGGTGGTGCGCCAGCCCGCCGGCGGTCCGCCGCCGGGCACGAGCAGCTCGAAGGAGCCGGCGGCCGGCGCGGCCGTGGCGGGCCGGGCGCGAACGCCGGTCAGCGCAAGCGCTGCGGCGCCCAGGGTGAGCGCCTGGCGGCGCGTGTGGCGGGGGCTGGGCACGTGTCCTCGGAACACGGTCGGGTGCCGAAAGGACCGCTTCGCCGGGTCCCGCAGGAACCCTGCCGGCGGCGTCAGCGCGCGGCGCAGTCCGGGCAGCTGCCGCGGAGCACGACGTCGTGGGCGCCGACGTCGTAGCCCAGCCGCGCGGCGACGCCGTCGATGAGGCGCTCGAGCTCCGGGTCCTCGAACGCGTCGCGCTTGCCGCAGCGGTCGCAGATCGCGTGGTGGTGGTGCTCGCCGCTGGGGTCGGCGGGCTCGAAGCACGCGGTCCCGTCGACGTCCACGCGGTGGACGAGCTTGAGCTGGGTCAGGAGGTCGAGCGCGCGGTACACGCTCGCCAACCCGACGGCGCGGCCCTCGCCCGCCCGCAGGCGATCGTGGATCTCCTGCGCGCTCAGGCAGCAGTCCTGCCGCCCGAGCAGCGCCACGACCTCGTCGCGCGCGCCGCCGGCGCGATGGCCGGTGCGCGTGAGCTCGCTGCGGGCGTGGTCCTCCCAGGCATCGGGCACCGACGGATCGTACCGCACGGTGAGAATGGTTCTCGCATGGATGCAAACGAGAATGATCTTCAGTAAGGTGATCGGCCATGCTTCGCGCGCTGCTCTTCCCGGCCATGGCGGCCCTCCTGCTCGCCGGCTGCAGCGCCTCGGGGGACGCCGCCGCGGACGGCGGTCGGACCGTCGTCGCGACCACGACGCAGGCGGCCGACCTGGCCCGCGCGGTCGGAGGCGCGCGCGTCAGCGTCGTGGGCCTGCTCGCGCCCAACGCGGATCCGCACGACTACGAGGTGCGCCCGGACGACGTCAAGGCGCTCGCCGGCGCGATGCTCGTGGTCCGCTCCGGCGGCGACCTCGACGACTGGCTGGGCGACGCGATCGAGGCCTCGGGCACGCACGCGCCGACGCTGACGCTGATCGACCACGTGGAGCGGCGCGGTGACGATCCGCACTGGTGGCAGGACCCGCGCAACGGCATCCGCGCCGTCGCGGCGCTCCGGGACGGGCTGGTGCGCGCGGATCCGGACGGCCGCAGGGGGTATGTCCGGCGGGCGGCGCACGTCACCGCGCGCCTGCGCGCGCTCGACGCCGCCGCGGCACGTTGCCTCGCGCGCATCCCGGCGTCGCGCCGCAAGCTCGTGACCACGCACGACGCGCTCGGCTACTACGCGGCGCGCTACGACCTCGAGGTCGTCGGCACCGTGATCCCGTCGCTGTCGACGCGCGCGCAGCCGTCGGCGGGCGACGTCGCCGCGCTCGTGGCCATGATCCGCCGCGAGGGCGTCGGCGCCGTGTTCGCTGAAAGCTCCGTGCGGCCGGAGGTCGAGCGGGCGATCGCGCGCGAGGCCGGCGCGCGCGTCGGGCGCCCGCTGTGGGCCGACACGCTCGGGCCGGCGGAGTCGGACGGCGCGACGTACCTGCGGTCGCTCGCGGCCAACACCCGCGCCATCGCCGAGGGGCTCGGCGCCCTCCGCTGCCGCCTGCCGGCGTAGGCGTGCTCGACGCGTTCTCGGCGCCGTATATGCAGCGGGCCCTCCTCGAGGTGCTCCTGCTCGCCGTGCCGGCGGGCGTCCTCGGCAGCTGGATCGTCCTGCGGCGGCTCGCCTTCTTCACCCACGCGGTCGGCACCGTCACCTTCCCGGGGCTGGTCGTCGCCGGACCGTGGGGGATCGCGCCGCCGCTGGCGGCGCTCGGCGCGGCGCTGGGCTTCGGGGTGGCGCAGGAGCGGCTGGCGCGGAGCCGGCGGCTCGGCAACGACGCGGCGACCGGGCTGCTG
>DATMVH010000289.1:0-3093 GCA_035563395.1 Solirubrobacteraceae bacterium | reverse complement strand
CGCGCGGGACGCGCTCGGCGTCCCCGCCGACGACCGCCTGCTCCTCATCTTCGGCGGCTCGCTCGGCGCGCGCACGATCAACACCGCCGCGCCTGCCGCCTTCGCCTCGGCGCCGTACCGGGTCCTGCACATCGCGGGGCGCCGCGACGCCGGCGAGCTGGCGTCGCCCGGACCGCACTACGACCTGCGCGACTACCTGGTGCCCTTCGGGCTGGCGCTGGCGGCGGCGGACCTCGCCGTCGCGCGGGCGGGCGGCTCGATCTTCGAGCTCGCCCAGCACGGCATCCCGGCCGTCCTCGTCCCGTACCCGCACGCGACGGCCGACCACCAGGCGGCCAACGCGCGCTGGATGAAGGAGGGTGGCGCCGCGGTCGTCGTTCGCGACGCGGAGGTGACGCCGGAGCGCCTGCGCGCCGAGGCCGACGCGATCCTGCTCGATCCGCCGCGGCTCGAGGCGATGTCCGCGGCGGCCTGCCGCCTCGCGCGTCCGGACGCGGCGGCGGACATCGCCCAGGAGGTGCTCGCCGCGGCGCGCGGGGCGCCGGCGTGAGCGCTGGGCGCCGGCGCGAGCGCGAGCGATCGCCGTCAGGCGGCGCGCAGCAGGTCGCGTTCGACGACGAGCTCGAGCGCCAGCGTCTTGTAGCCGACGTCGTCGAACAGCACCACGAGCGCCTCGTCGTCGTAGCGCTGGACCACGCCCTCGCCCCACTGCTCGTGCGCGACGCGCGCCCCGACGTCGAAGGGAAGGTCGGCGGGCGGCGCGGCCGCCTCGGCGCGGCCGGCCTCGCAGTTGTCGCAGTGGCCGCACGGGCCGTCGACCGGCTCCCCGAAGTAGGAGAGGACGAAGCCGCGCCGGCACGTGTCGGTCTCCGCGTAGGCGCGCATCATGTCCACGCGCGAGCGGTCGAACGCGCGACGGCGCGCCTCGACGTCGGCGGCCGCGGAGATCGCCTCCTTGCGCGGCGGGCGGTCCTCGGCCGGGGCGACCTCGCCGTCCGGCAGGACCTCGACCGCGCCGACCTCCTCGAGGCGCGACACCGCCGTGGCGAGCTTCGTCTGGCTCAGCTCGGTCTCGTCCTGCAGCCGGGACGGCTGGACGGGTCCGCCGGCGTCCTCGACGGCGGCGAGGACGGTCCCGATCTCGTCCACGTCGACCTGGCCGCCGCCGGAGAAGAAGCGCCGCAGCCCCAGGTCCTCCGTCCGGTAGAAGAGGACGGCCTCGGCCGGCTCGCCGTCGCGGCCCGCGCGGCCGACCTCCTGGTAGTAGGAGTCGAGCGACTCCGCGATCTCGGCGTGGACCACCCAGCGCACGTTCGGCTTGTCGACGCCCATCCCGAACGCCGTCGTCGCCACCACCACGTCGAGGTCGTCGTCCATGAAGCGTTCCTGGACCTCGTCGCGGTCGGCGCTGCGCATGCCGCCGTGGTAGGACGCCGCGCGCAGCCCGTCCGAGCGCAACTCGGCGGCGAGCTCCTCGGCCGCGCGGCGCGTGGCGACGTAGACGATGCCCGGGGGCGCGGCGGCGGCGACGTGCTCGCGCAGCGCGCGCAGCTTGCGGTCCTCGTCGTGGAAGCGCGCGACGGCCAGCCGGATGTTCGGCCGGTCGAAGCCGCGGACGATCACCACGGGGTCGCGCATCCCGAGCCGCGAGGCGATCTCCTCGCGCACCGGCGGCGCCGCCGTGGCGGTGAGGGCGAGGATCGCCGGGCGGCCGAGGGCCTCGGCGGCCGCCCCGAGCCGCAGGTACTCCGGGCGGAAGTCGTGCCCCCATTCGGAGATGCAGTGCGCCTCGTCGACGACGAGCAGCGACGGCCGGGCGATGGCGAGCTCGTCGAGGACCTCGGGGTTCGCGAGTTGCTCCGGGGCGAGGAACACGAACTCGAGCGCGTCCTCCGCGAGCTCCGCGAACGCGGCGTCGCGCTCGGCGGCCGGGACGGTGGAGTTCAGCTGCGCCGCGCCGGCCGCCCGCTCGCGCAGGTCGTCGACCTGCTCGCGCTGCAGCGCGATGAGCGGCGACACCACGACCGTGGCCCCGGGGATCAGCAGCGCGGCGATCTGGTAGATCGCCGACTTCCCGGAGCCGGTCGACATCACCACGAGCGTGTCGCGGCCGGCGAGGACGGCCTCGATGGCCTCGCGCTGGCCGGCGCGCAGGCGCTCGAACCCGAACGTCTCGCGGGCCACGCGGTCGATGCGATCCTCCGCGGTCATGTCGGCGCGGGCTTTCCCGGCCCGGCGGCCCGGGCAAACCGCCCGCTCTTCTAGGGTGAGCGCGGTGACGCCCGGGCAACCATGGGCCGGCCGCCGCCTGCACTTCGTCGGGATCGGCGGCGCCGGCATGAGCGGCCTCGCGCTCGTCGCCGCGCAGCTCGGGGCCGCGGTGACCGGCTCGGACCGGACGGCCGGCTCGCCCTACGCGGGGCGCCTCCGCGACGCGGGCATCGCCCCGGTCGCGGGCCACGACGCGGGCAACGTCCCGGAGGGCGCCGAGGTCGTCGTGTCGTCGGCCATCCCAGCGGACAACCCGGAGCGCCTCGTCGCCCGGGAGCGCGGGCTGCGCGAGCTCCACCGGGCCCAGCTCCTCGGCGAGCTCACCCGCCTGCGGCCCACGATCGCCGTCTCCGGCACGCACGGGAAGACCACGACGTCCAGCATGCTCGTCCACGCCCTCATCGGCTGCGGCATGGAGCCGGCGTACCTCGTCGGCGGCGAGGTCCGCAGCACGGGGACGAACGCGGCGTGGGGCGCGGGGGAGTGGCTCGTGGTCGAGGCGGACGAGTCCGACCGCTCGCTGCTCTCCCTCAGCCCCGCCGTCGCGGTGCTGACGAACGCCGAGCTCGACCACCACACGACCTATGCGTCGCGCCGCGACGTCGACGCCACGTTCTCGGCCTTCCTCGGCCTCGCGACGCGTGCCGTCGTGGTCTGGGACCGCCCGGACCTGCTGGCGCTCGCGCCGGGCGGGATCGAGGTCGTCCCGTTCGACGCGGAGCCGGAGCTGGTGCCCGGCGGCGCCCGGTTCGCCCTCGACGGCGCGCGCGTGGAGCTGCGGGTCCCCGGAGAGCACAACGCCCGCAACGCGGCGGCGGCGCT